>NZ_JBHTGV010000006.1:0-275532 GCF_042675445.1 Cohnella sp. GCM10027633
ACCGCCTGTTCTTTAAACTCTTCGTTGTAATGCTGTCTTCTCTCACTCATGCCGGACACCTCTTAATTCTTGTTGAGTTTATTATCTGTTTGCGCTTATGAGGTGTCCACTTTTTATTCTAGTTGCAGTGACAGCGTTATTCCGACGATCGGCAGCCATTCGGCGATTTAGCGTTATGTGGCGGCGTTATTCCGACGATCGGCAGCCATTCGGCGATTTAGCGTTATGTGACAGCGTTATTCCGGCGATCGGCAGCCGCTCCGCGATTTAGCGGTATGTGGCGGCGTTATTCCGGCGATCGGCAACCATTCGGCGATTTAGCGTTATGTGGCAGCGTTAAGCGTGACTTTTCTTCATAAACGCCAAAAAAGCGGCGCGGGAGTCTCCCCCGCGCCGCATCTCGTCACTTGCCGCCATCGTTGTCCGCGAACTTCGCGCCGCCGGCTCCCGCATGGAGCACCGACCCCGCAGGCGCCGCGGCGAAGGCGTCCGCCGCGACCGGCAGCTCTCCGAACTGCCAATCCGCGTCCGCATGGATCATATGCTCGCCGAACACGTGGCGGAACACTTCCTCGATCCGGTCGACCGGGACGACGCGAACGCCTTCGAGTCCTTCGAAGATCGCCTGCCAATTTTCCTTCGGAATGAGCACCGTCTCTACGCCCGCCTGCAGCGCCGCTTCCACCTTCGCGATGACGCCGCCGACCGGCTTGACCGCGCCGTGAATACTAACTTCGCCGGTCATCGCCAGCTTGTTGTCCACCGGCTGCCGGATGAGCGCGGACGCGATCGCGACCGCCATCGCGACGCCCGCGGACGGTCCGTCCACCGGCGTTCCGCCGGGGAAGTTGATGTGCAGGTCGAAGTTCTCCGGTTGGAAGCCGTTGCGACGCAAGATCGTCAGCACGTTGTCGAGCGAGCCCTTCGCCATGCTCTTGCGGCGCAGCGTGCGTTGACCGCCCCCGAGCTCTTCTTCCTCCACGACGCCGGTAATGTTGTATTGCCCCCGCCCGTGATGCGCGGGAATGGCCGTTACTTCGATCTCGAGCAACGCGCCCATGCTCGGTCCGTAGACGGCGAGGCCGTTCACGAGGCCGATCTGCGGCTTCGCGGGCACTTTGCGTTCCGGACGCGGAGGCAGCTGGCTGCTGTTGACGACCCACTCGATGTCGGACGCGCCAAGCTCCTCGCGGCTTTCCGACAGCGCCAAGCCCGCGGCGAGTTGAATAATGTTTACCGCTTCCCGGCCGTTCGTTGCGTATCGTTTGACGACCTCGAGCGTCTCCTGGCGCGGTACGAAGCCGATTTTCTGAATCGCGTTCTCCGCGATCTGGCCGATTTCGTCGGGCAGCAACGGCCGGAAGAACACTTCCATGCAGCGGCTCCGAATCGCGGGAGGCAGCTCGGACGGCGAACGCGTCGTCGCTCCGACGAGCCTGAAGTCCGCGGGCAGTCCGTTCTGGAAAATATCGTGGATATACATCGGGATGTTCGTGTCTTCCGCGTGGTAATACGCGCTCTCCAGAAACACTTTGCGATCCTCGAGCACCTTCAGCAGCTTGTTCAGCTGGATCGGATGCAGCTCGCCGATCTCGTCGATGAACAGAATGCCGCCGTGCGCCTTCGTTACCGCGCCCGGCTTCGGCTGCGGAATGCCGGCGACGCCCATCGCGCCGGCTCCTTGATAGATCGGATCGTGCACCGATCCGATGAGCGGATCGGCGATTCCGCGCTCGTCGAACCGCGCCGTCGTCGCGTCGATCTCGGTGAACTTCGCTTCCATGCGAAAGGGAGACAGCTTGTTCTTCTTCGCTTCCTCGAGAATGACGCGGGCCGCCGCGGTTTTGCCGACGCCCGGAGGGCCGTAGACGAGCACGTGCTGCGGATTGCTGCTGCACAGCGCCGCCTTGAGAGCGCGGAGCCCTTCCTTCTGTCCGACGATGTCCGAGATCGATACCGGTCTCGTCTTCTCGGCGAGAGGCTTGGTCAGAGAGATCGAACGCAGCTTGCGAAGCTTGTCCATCTCTTTGCGCGACTCCCTGTCGACCGCGCTGCGATTGGTTTTCTGGTTACGCAGCAAATTCCAAAAATAAATGCCGATGACGACGGCGAAAAACACTTGAACGAGCATAAGAATGGTGCTTAATGTCATCTGAATCCGTCCTCCCCAATCGCGCCTTGCTTCGGTTCCATGGCGCCGCATGCGGTGTAATGGCAACAACAAAAAACCGGCCCCGGGCTATACTTGGTAGTATTGCCCGAATACCGGTTAATATAGTCATTCAGATTTCCAACAGCTCGCGGATATCTTCCTCCGTGAGCGACGAGATCGCCGCGTCTCCGGACTGGATTACCTCGTCGATCAAATCTTTTTTGCGTTGCTGCAGCTCCAGCATCTTCTCCTCGATCGTCCCTTGCGCCACGAGCTTGATCACCTGCACGACGTTCTTCTGTCCGATCCGGTGCGCCCGGTCCGCGGCTTGCTGCTCGACGGCCGGATTCCACCACAGATCGAACAGGACGACCGTGTCGGCCCCGGTCAAGTTCAGTCCCGTTCCGCCCGCCTTCAGCGAGATGAGGAACATATCCCTTTCCCCGTCGTTGAATTGCTGGCACATGTCGATGCGATTGTGCGTCGGCGTCGAGCCGTCGAGGTAAAAGTAAGAGAGCTCGCGTTCGTCCAACTGCTTCCGGATAATGTCCAGCATCGAAGTGAACTGCGAGAAGATGAGCATCCGCTTGCGGCTGCCTTGGCATTCCTCGACGATCTCGAGCAACTGCTCCAGCTTGCCGGACGTCCCTTCGTAGCCTTCGATGAACAAGGCGGGATGACAGCATAGCTGCCTGAGCCTCGTCAGCCCGGCCAATATCCTCATCCGGCTTCGCTGGAAGCCGTTGTCCGCCAAATCCCGCGCGATGTCGTTCTGGAGCTTCTCCAAGTAGACCATGTACAGCTGCTTCTGTTCCAGCGACAATTCCGACGGCTGCACGCTCTCGATCTTATCCGGCAGCTCCTTCAGCACCTCGCTCTTCAGGCGGCGGAGAATGAACGGCTTGATGATCCGCGCGATCTTCTCGCGGGGAAGATCCGCGAACGCCTTCCTCCCCCCGAACAAGCCCGGGAATACGACGTCGAAGATCGACCACAGCTCGTCGAGGGAATTCTCGATCGGCGTCCCGGTGAGGGCGAACCGCTGCGCGGCGCGCAAGCGGCGAACCGCGTGAGCCGTCAACGACGCATGGTTCTTGATCGCCTGGGCTTCGTCGAGGAACAGCGCTCGGAACCGCTGCTTCTCGTACCATTCGATATCTCTTCGCAGCAGCGGATACGACGTGATCCAGACGTCCGCGGAAGACAGATCGACCATCCTCTCGCTGCGTTCCTGCCTGTCTCCGGCGGCGACGACCGTGCGGACGCCCGGCGCGAACTTCTTGAACTCGCGCTCCCAGTTGTAGATGAGGGACGCAGGCGAGACGATGAGGACCGGAGCATGCTTCGGCGTCTCCCGGAGCTCCGCGGTTTCCTCCGATTGATCGGAGTCCGCGCGCTTCCGCTCTTGCAGTTCTGCCACGACGTAGGCGATGCTCTGAATCGTCTTGCCGAGTCCCATATCGTCGGCGAGAATGCCGCCAAGCCCGTAATAGGACAACGTCTTCAGCCATTGGTAGCCGTACTTCTGGTAATCCCGAAGAATCGGATCCAGCTCGGCGGGCAACTCGAAATCCAAGTTGTCCGGGTTGCGCAGATTGTCCCACAGCTTGCGCAGCGAGCGACCGAGCTGCACGCCCGGCGTCGCCCCGAATTGATCCATGAGCTGGAATCCCCGCACGGCGGGCATCCGTAGCCGGTTGCCGTTCATATCCGGCTTCGTCAGATCGAGCTCGTCGAACAGACGGTGGATTTCCTTGAAGCTGTCTTGCTCCAACGACAAGAACGCGCCGTTCGAAGTGCGGTAATACTTCTTCTTCTCGACCAGGTTCCGCAGCAACTTCTGAATCTCTTCCGTATCCATGCCTTCCATGTCGAACGACACTTCGAGCCATTCCGTATGCGGATCGACGTCGAGTCGGGCTTTGGGCCGGTATTCTTCGGCTCGCGTGATGTCCTTCACCGACGCGGTCGAATAGATCGCGACGTCGTTCGCGAGCAGAGGCAACAAGCCGAACAGGAAGTCGTAGATGTCGTCCTCTTGATCGAGATAGACGTCCTTGCCGTTAAACTTGAAGGCTGCTCTCTCGATGAGCGACATGATCCGGTGCTCCCGTTCGACGTCCCGCATCAGAATGACGTCCGGACGCGAAGTCTGCGTATCGGACCTCGGCAGCGGACGGATGACAATGTCGTCGTAGACGTATTCGAGGCTGGCTTGCAGCTTGTGATCCTGATAATCCAGGTGCATCCGGGCTTGCAACGGCGGATTGACGATCCGATCGGCGATCTGCGGCGAGATCTCCACGTCCATGAACGGCTTCAAGCCGCGAACGACGCGCTCGAGGAACGGCTCGAGCTGATCCGGCTGAATGAGCAGCCGAGTCCGATTCTCGTAGTGGAACATGCGCTTCACTTCCGACATTCGCTTCAGTTGCTCGCCGTCCGCCAAGAACAGCATGCCGTTCACGACGGCCGTGCCGTAGTTGTCGAGGAAGATCGCGTTCTTGAGCCCTTCGAACTCCAGCTGATACCCCGAATCTCCCGCCCTGTCGAGCTGCGCGAAGATCGGAAGCGTCCCCTCCATGACTCGCATCCGGTGGCTGTTGCCCGCCTTGTCTTCGTAACGCATGTTAACGTGCTCGATTAGAGGCAACATCCGCTCCCAGATCGCCGGAGGAATCATGAGGATCCTCTCCTCGCGGTGCGAGTAAGAGGAGAACGAGTGGAACAGGTCCTTGTAGATCTCCTCGGCGCGCATCGCTTCGATCATTAGCCGAATGAACCGGTCGTCGGCTTCCTTGAAGACATGCTCGAGCGGGTCGTATGCGAAATGCTTCGCGAACGTCATCGGGTTGCGCCCTTCGACGTTGTTCAGGAAGTCTTTCATTCGTTGCACGATATAAAGCCGGGTGACGCCCAGCTTCATCGTCACCGCGAACATCGGACGACTCGAGAAGCCCTGCATCACCCTGCAATTGAACTCCACTTCAAGCTCCTGCGTCAGCTCGGGAATGGCTTCTTCTTCAAGCATAAGCTCCGACTGACGGGTAATATCCCGGTCGAACAAGTAGATGACTTGCTTCGTCAGCTGCGCGTCCTTATCGGATATCTCGACCGGCTGCGAAGATTCGGCCTGCTGCTCATCCTCCGCCAACGCCAGCAGCGCCGCCGCGATATGCGGACAGAAAGCCTCGGTCGCTCCGTAAGCGTCGCAAGTGCACGATGCTTCAATCTTCTCCGGTCCTTGGATCGAGATCTCGACCTCGAACCGGCCGTTCGGGTTCGTCTTCACGACCGCGGCGAATACGCCGCCGGCCGTCTCCTGCTTCAAGGAAGACACCTGACCTCCCCGCAGCATCGCTTCGCCTTGCTTCGCTATCGATTCGGCGCACAATCGTTCGACGGTCGCCCGGTCGAGCAATCGCTTCACTTGTTCCTTGTTGCTAGCCATTACGTATCAACCCGCATTTCCTTCTGACGATTGAATACCAAGGTGAACTCGCTTTTAATGCTTCCGCCCCGGAATCTCGCCGGTTTCGGTATAGACCGCGACGATATGGTCGATTTCCTTCTTCAGCTCGCCGACAAGCTCCGCCTCCGGCACTTTGCGGATCATTTCGCCGTAGCGGAACAGCATGCCTTCCCCGCGAGCACCGGCGATTCCGATGTCGGCTTCGCGCGCTTCGCCCGGTCCGTTGACCGCGCAGCCCAGTACGGACACCTTGATCGGCACCTTCAGCTTCGATATATATTCTTCAACCTCGTTCGCTACCGAGAACAAGTCGATATCCAGTCTTCCGCAAGTCGGGCAGGAGATCAACGTCGGCGCGTCCGTTATGAGATGGAATACCTTAAGCAATTCGCGGGCGGCTTTAATCTCCTCGACCGGGTCCGCGCTGAGCGAGATGCGCATCGTATTGCCGATGCCCTGCGCGAGCAGCACGCCAAGACCGGCCGCGCTCTTCACGGTGCCGGAGAACAGCGTTCCGGCTTCGGTAATGCCGAGATGCAGCGGATAACGGATGACTTCCGCCGCCTTCTGATACGCTTCGATAGCCATCGGTACGTCGGATGCTTTAAGAGAGACGATAATATCGTGAAAATCGAGTTCTTCCAAAATGCCGATATGGAACAGCGCGCTCTCGACCATCGCATCCGCCGTCGGGTACCCGTACTTCTCCAGCAAATGGTTCTCTAGCGAGCCCGCATTAACGCCGATCCGGATCGGGATGCCCCGCTCCTTGCATGCTTTGACGACCGCCTCCACCTTCTCGCGGCGGCCGATATTGCCCGGATTGATACGGACTTTATCGATGCCGTTCTCGATCGCGAGCAACGCGAGCCGATAGTCGAAGTGAATGTCCGCGACGAGCGGAATGCTGATCTGCCGTTTGATTTCCTTGATCGCTTCCGCGGCTTCCTTGTTGTTGACGGTTACCCGGACGATCTGGCAGCCCGCTTCCTCCAGACGCTTGATCTCCGCGACCGTGGCGTCGACGTCCGCCGTCTTCGTCGTGCACATGCTTTGCAAGATTACTTGGTTGTTGCCGCCGATCGTTAAATTTCCCACGCGAACGGCGACGGTATCGGTACGTTTGTACATCTGCGTCATTCTCCCCTGTATAAGCCAAAGTCCACCCCGATGGCTTCGGGGTGGAACCGGCAATTAAGGCGAAACCCGAGCGGCCGAAAGACCATTCGGCTCTCATCCTGCTCCCGTTTACGCGCTCTCTTCTTTTTTCTTGCCTTTCTTCGTCGTCAGCTCCGGCGCCAGCTTATCCTTGATGACCTTCTCGGTCACGAGGCAGTTGACGACGTCGTCGCGCGAAGGCACTTCGTACATGACGTCGAGCATGACGCCTTCGATGATCGCCCGAAGTCCGCGCGCTCCCGTGTTGCGCTTGATCGCTTCGCGAGCAATCGCCTCGAGCGCGCCGCCGTCGAATTCCAGCTTGACGTTGTCCATCTCGAGCAGCTTCTGATATTGCTTGATCAGAGCGTTCTTCGGTTCGGACAAGATGCGAACGAGCGCTGCTTCGTCGAGCGGCTCCAACGTGGAGATGACGGGAAGACGTCCGACGAACTCCGGAATAAGACCGAACTTGAGCAGGTCTTCCGGTTGCGCGAGCGACAAGTATTCGCCGGCCTTCATATCCTTCTGCCCTTCGAGCACGGAGCTGAAGCCGATGACTTTCTTGCCGATCCGGCGTTTGATGATCTGCTCGAGACCGTCGAACGCGCCGCCGCAAATGAACAGAATGTTCGTCGTATCGATCTGGATGAACTCTTGGTGCGGATGCTTCCGTCCGCCTTGCGGAGGAACGGACGCGACCGTGCCCTCGAGAATTTTGAGCAACGCTTGCTGCACGCCTTCGCCCGATACGTCGCGGGTAATCGAAGGATTCTCGGATTTGCGGGCGACTTTATCGATTTCGTCGATGTAGATAATGCCGCGTTCGGCTTTCTCTACGTCGTAATCGGCTGCTTGAATCAGCTTAAGCAAGATGTTCTCGACGTCTTCGCCGACGTAACCGGCTTCCGTCAAGGACGTCGCGTCCGCGATCGCGAACGGAACGTTCAGGATCTTCGCCATCGTCTGAGCGAGGAGCGTCTTGCCGGAGCCGGTAGGTCCTACGAGCATGATGTTGCTCTTCTGGAGCTCTACGTCCTCGATCTTCGCTTGGGAATTGATCCGCTTGTAGTGGTTATATACCGCGACGGACAGCGACTTCTTCGCTTGCTCCTGGCCGATGACGTATTGGTCGAGAATGTTGCGGATGTCTTTCGGCTTCGGAATATCCTTCATATCGAGTTCTTCTTCGTGGCCCAGCTCTTCCTCCACGATCTCGGTACACAGCTCGATACACTCATCGCATATATAGACACCCGGACCGGCGACCAGCTTGCGCACCTGATCCTGGGATTTGCCGCAGAACGAGCATTTCAGTTGACCTTTTTCGTCGCTAAATTTAAACATGTAAACCCTCCTTTGTGAAACAGCTTGAAGTGCGCTTCTTAAGCGCTGGCAGGCGATGCGATCGGCGTCGTGATGACGCGATCGACAAGCCCGTATGCGACGGCTTCTTCCGCGCTCATGAAGTTGTCGCGATCGGTATCGCGCTCGATCTTCTCGTACGGTTGGCCGGTGCGTGCGACGTAGATATTGTTCAGCTTTTCCTTCGTCTTCACGATCCAATCCGCGTGAATCTTAATGTCGGATGCCTGACCTCTTACCCCGCCTAGCGGCTGGTGAATCATGATCTCGCTGTTCGGAAGCGCGAACCGTTTGCCTGGCGCGCCGGCCGTCAGCAGAAGCGAACCCATGCTTGCGGCCATGCCTACGCAGATCGTGGACACGTCCGGCTTGATGAATTGCATCGTATCGTAGATTCCCATGCCGGCCGTTACCGAACCGCCTGGGGAGTTAATGTACAGATGGATGTCTTTCTCGGGATCCTCGGCAGCCAAGAAAAGCAGTTGGGCAATAACGAGATTGGCAACATCGTCGTCAATCGCGCTACCCAGAAATATAATCCTGTCTTTCAAGAGCCTAGAGTAAATGTCGTACGACCGCTCTCCGCGATTCGTCTGCTCGACGACCATAGGTACCAACATGCAACCAACCTCTTTTCTTATTGGACTTCAAATCTCGGTAATATTCTAACACGTTCAAAACCGAATGTCATGTTGACAAGCGCCTGCCGTCGCGGACGCCCTTATTGCTGCGTTGCGTTATGTAAGAGGGGTGAAAAATAAGGCACGCGGGTTACACGTGCCTTATCGTATCGCTTGATGCTGTAGATTTACGCGGTTTTGCTTTGTTCGACGAGGAATTTCACGGCTTTGCGGACTTTCAGGTCGGAGCCCAGGTTGTCCAGATAGCCGTTCGAAGCGAAGATGCCGCGAAGCTCTTCAGCCGGACGGTTGTAAAGCTTGGAAAGGTTCTCCAGCTCTTCCTCGATGTCCGTTTCCGAGACTTCAAGGCCTTCCGCCTTCGCGATTTCTTCGAGAACAAGGTTGTTGCGAACGCGCTTCTCCGCGTCGGTTTTCATTTGTTCCTTCAACGCAGCTTCGTCTTGACCGCTGAATTGGTAGTACATGTCGAGGTTCATGCCTTGCATGCGAAGACGGTTCTCGAAATCCTTCAGCATGTGGGTGATCTCGCTGTCCACGAGTACCGCAGGCACTTCGAGTTCGGCGCCTTCCGCTGCTTTGTCGACGATCGCGAGCTCGCGCGCGCCTTCGAGGTCTTTGGATTTGCGTTCTTGCAGTTTGCTCGTCAAATCCGCTTTGTATTCGTCCAGCGTGTCGAACTCGCTGACGTCTTTCGCGAACTCGTCGTCAAGCGCGGGAACGTTCTTCCGCTTGATCTCGTGCAATTTCACTTTGAACACGACAGGCTTTCCCGCCAAGTTCTCGGCATGATAATTTTCCGGGAAAGCAACTTCGATGTCCTTCTCTTCGGCGATGTTCAGGCCGACGACTTGGTCTTCGAAGCCCGGAATGAACGAGCCGGACCCCAGCTCGAGCGCGTATTGCTCGCCTTTGCCGCCTTCGAACGGCACGCCGTCCAGGAAGCCTTCGAAGTCGATAACCGTGTGGTCGCCCAATTGCGCGGGGCCTTCGTCCACGACCGCGAGCTCCGCATGGCGTTGTTGCAAGCGGTTCAGCTCGGCATTGATCTCTTCGTCGGACACGGATGCGTCTTCTGCAGGCACGACGAGGCCTTTGTACTCGCCGAGCTTCACTTCCGGCTTAACGGTAACTTTCGCTTTGAACTTGAACGCTTGTCCTCTGCCGAATTGCTCGACGTCCACGTCGGGACGGTCGATCGGCTCGATGCCTGCTTCTTCAACGGCTTTCGTATACGCTTCCGGCAGCAAGATGTCGATCGCGTCTTGGTACAGGCTTTCGATGCCGAAACGGGCTTCGAAGATGCCGCGCGGCACTTTGCCTTTGCGGAATCCAGGCACGTTCACCTTTTGAACGACTTTGCGGAACGCTTTGTCCAGAGCGACGGTGACTTGATCCGCGTCGATCTCGACGTCAAGGACGCCGATGTTCTTCTCTATTTTTTCCCAGTTTGCTTTCATATTATGCTTTCCCCTCCGTAACTTCTTGCGCGCGTAATCGCGGCCTTTACATAAACCACTCTATTATAGAACAACATCGAGCGCCATTCAAGATGAACCTTCGCGTCATGAATTTCTCGGCTCCACCGCGTACTGGCGAAGCCACCTGAGCGCCTGTTCGTAACGGAATCGGAGCTCGGCGGTTATGCCGTACTGCTCCCTGATCCATTCGTCGTTCTGCTTGCCGTGCAGCTTCTCCAGCAATAACTGGTGAAGCGCGGCCGCCCACAGGTCGGACACGCTGTCGCTGCCGTCGATCATGCTCCGGTAAGTCGCGGTGCCGTACGCGGATTGGACGCAATCCTTCCACATCTCTTCCGCGAAGTAGCTGAGCGTCGGATCGGACACTTCCGCGGCTTGATGGACGCGATCGAGCACCTCGTGAATGCCCGCGGGAAAATCCGCGAACGCGAGCGGCGTATCGCCCGCTTCGACCGTCAAGCTCTCCCCGTCGCGCCATAGGGCGACCGGTCCGCTGGAGCCTTGCTTGCGCAGCGCCTGCAACGCCTTGAACTGGACGGAAGGCAGGTAAGGTTGCCTTGCCAGCCATTGCTTGAGCGCGTTCTCGATATCCGGGTGCTCCACGTGCATCAGTTGCCCGAGCGCGAGCATCTGTTGTTCCGGATCGTCTCCGTTGTAGAGAGTAGCCAACAACTTCGGTATGTATTCGGTGTCCGTCTGCGCCCGATCGGCGACCTTACGCCTGAGCCAGCCGTCTTCTTCCTGCTCGTCCTCCTCGCCTGCGTCCTCGTCCGCCATCCTGTCCGGACCGAAGTCCGAGGATGCGTCCGGGAACGCCGCGTCCAGCCAGCCGAGCAGCGCCTGCCATTCGGTATGATGGCGCTCGGCGTCGCCGCGGCACTGCAGCAGAAATTCGAGCAAGCCTTTGGCATCGCCGTATCGTTCCGTCTCCAACATCTTCGTCAGCTGGATCTGGTAGTAATCGAGCGTCTTCGGGAACAGGACGAGATTGTCTTTATGTTGTTCCGTCATGGGGAATCCCCCTTCCAAGCCGTTCAACGCGGCATGTTCCGTATCACCGCATTATAGCATGAACGGCATGTCAAATGGAAAATTCCCCGATCGGACGATGCCTCGCGATCGTTGGAAGCGCTTGCCGACCGTTGCCTATTCGGATGGCGGCGTGCTATCATCGACGTAGTCGCATAACGCGCGGGTGTAGTTCAATGGCAGAACGCCAGCTTCCCAAGCTTGAGGCGTGGGTTCGATTCCCATCACCCGCTCCATAATGAATAACTTCTCGCGTGATGGGAAGACGAACCCGAATCCGGGTTCGACCGTCCGTGAAGACTCCTCGAACTACCCGAGTAGGACGCGCGTCGACATCTACCTTATCCGTTCCCGCAGGGGAACCTTTCAATCAAGATGTCGAGTATTCCCATCACCCGCTCCATACTGAAATCGCTTCTCGCGTAACCCGATATTTCCGCGCTATTTTCGCCCACGACGCCGATTTTGCCCCCGTAACACGATACTTCCGCGCTATTCCGCCACGCGAACGATCTCCGCCACGCCCATCCTACGCCCGACCTACCGGCATCGACGCCAAAATCCGCTCCAACGCGAACGTCCGGTACGCCCCTTTGACCGTGTCGAACCCTTTCACCGTGTTCCGATCGACCTTCCGCACGCGGATCTGCCGCTTCGTGATGTTCCCCTTGCTGTCCTCGTAGATCAGTTCGACGATCGCTCCGACGCACTTCTCGATCGGCATTGGATCCGCCTCCTGCAGGAACATTTGTTCCCATTATATAACGAACGTACGTTCTTATCAATAGCCTTTCCGTTTCTCCGCTCCTTAAACCCCTTCCGTTGTCCCTATGCCCTTAAGACCTATTTTTAATCAAAATATGTGGCGCAGGTTACAGAAATCGCCACAACCCCGGTGCTACACTTCGTTGTAGACAAGACAGATAGGATGGATGGAGGGGTACTATGCTCATCGTGCCCGTGGAACAACTGGTCGAAGGAGATTTGCTCGGACGGGGGATCTACGCCGCGGACGGGCGCCTGATGCTGAAGGAAGGCGCTACCTTAAACGACAGGCTGATCGAAGGAATCAAGCGGCTCGGCCAACGCTATATTTTCGTCGCCATGACGGAACACCGGGCGGCCGGAAACGACCGTCTCGATAAAATGGGCAACCTGATCCATTTGACGCAAGAGATGCTGCAACATATTTTCCAATCGATCCGTCAAATGAACGGTTTCCCGATTCGTCCGCTGCTGGAATGGGCCGACCACGTAACCGAGGTCGTCGCCGGGGACCCGGAGCTGACGATCGGCAGCAACGATCTGTACGCTTCCGGCGATTCCGAGCTGGTCTCGCACAGTCTTAACGTCTGCTTCCTGTCGTTGATGACCGCCAAGGCGCTCGGCTACAAGAAAGCGCGGCTCGAAGAAGTCGCCATCGGCAGCCTGCTGCACGACGTCGGACTCGTCCTGCCGCATGACCATACGCTGCTCATGCATCACCCGATGGTCGGCTACGATATGCTGCGCAAAGTGAAAGGCATCCCCGACGGGGCGCTCAGAATCGTTCTTCAGCATCACGAGCAGATCGACGGCCGCGGATTCCCGTACGGCATCCGCGAGGCGCAGCTCGAAGAAGCCGCCCAAATATGCGGAATCGCGAGCGAATTCGATTACTTCTTGAACGATCGGACGGCCGATCGCCTTCCGTCGGAAGGAATCGACATGGTCATGTCGAAGATAGATACATTCTGTTCCTACGCGGTCGCGAGGGCGTTCATCCGATCGTTCCAGCCGTATCCGGTCGGCACGAACGTCATGCTGAACGGCGGCTTGACCGGAGAAGTGCGCGCGGTCAACAAAGCGAACGCCTGCCGGCCCGTCGTGCAGCTCGACAACTCCGACGCGCGGATCGATCTGATGTCGAGCACGACGTTCAAGATCGAGAAGGTTCTTCAACAACGCTAGACCTAAGGGGGTGAGAGGATGCCGATCGATCGACGGAAGCTTCAGGCGTCGATTCCTTTTTTTCGCGATATCGACCCCGTACTTCTGGACCGCATGGCGCCTTACATTCACCAGAAGACGTACCGCAAGGGCGAATTGATTTTCCTCGAGGGCGACTACGGCAACGAGATCTTCTTCATCGGGAGCGGTTCCGTCAGCATCTATACGTTCGACAAGTCGAAAAAGGTCATTCTCGCGTTCCTGCGCGAGGGCGAGTATTTCGGAGAAATGGCTTTGATGAAGCCGGGGCTCGTGCGCTCCGCGACCGCGGAATGCCTCATGCAGACGAAGCTGTACATCCTGCGCAGGGGTGACTTCCAGCTGCTCATCGAGCAAGACCGCAATATCGCCTTCCTACTGCTCGACTATACGATGGAACGGCTGCGGCGCGCGAACCAACAAATCTACGATCTGACGTTCCTGAACGTCAGGACGCGCATGCTCAAGCGCCTGCTCGCCTTGGCCGAGCACGGAGGCCCGATCGAAGGGAACGAATGCACGATCCCGCTGAAGATCACTCACCAGCAGCTGGCCGAGATGGTCGGCGCGGTACGCGAGACCGTATCGAAGGTGCTCCAGGAGCTGCAGGACGAAGGTTTGATCGTCATTCAGGACCGGTTCATCCGCCTCATGAACGTTCAGGAGCTTCGCGATCGTATCGAAGCCGACGCGTAACAATCGAATTCGCGAATTGACAATATAAGCCTTGCGAAGCCAAAACGTTCTGTGATACAATAGCTCTCGCGTGTCCCAGTAGCTCAGCTGGATAGAGCACTCGCCTTCTAAGCGAGTTGTCGGGGGTTCGAGTCCCTCCTGGGACGCGCTTAACCGATCGAATCCTATGAATGAATCGATAGAAACCCCGAGAATCCGCTTAGCGGACCTCGGGGTTTTGGCTTTACCAGGCATTATTATCGGCATGACTCCGGCATTACTCGAACGGATACTTCAAGTTCCATTGCCATCTGATGCTGTCCAGCGTATGCATGAGCTGCGCCGTCTCGTCCTGCGTCATCCCCGCGCTCTCCTTGCGTCCTTCGCGCAGGCAAGCCATCGCTTCTTCCGCCTCGAATACGTAGCCGTGCGCTTGGCGATCATGGGCGAACGCCACCGGCTCTTCGCCGGACACGTGCAGCGTCGCCGATCTCGCAGCCAGAAATTCGGGAACCCGAATGTGCCCCTTCGTTCCGTAGATGACGGCATCGTTCATCATGCCGAGCTGGACCGCGCCGTGGAGCGAAGCGGTGCGCCCGCCGGCGTACTCGAACAGCAGCGAGAATTGCTCGTCCACGCCCGTCTCTCCGATGCGCACGGTGCTCATGATCTTATCGGGCTGCGCCCCGTACACCATCGAGGCGAACGACACCGGATAGATGCCGGCGTCGAGCAACGTTCCTCCGCCGAGCGCGGGGTTGAGCAAACGGCCTTCCGGCTGCCAACCGACGTTGAAGCCGAACTCCGCCTTCACGAGCCGAACTTCCCCGATCTTCCCTTCCGCGAGCCACTCCCGCACTTGGCGGATCGCCGGCAAGTACCGGGTCCACATCGCTTCCATGAGGAAGACGCCGTTCTCCTTCGCGCACGCGATCGCTTCTTCGGCTTCCGCCGCGTTCATCGTGAACGGCTTCTCGCACAGCACCGCCTTGCCCGCCCGAAGGAACGTCAACATGTTCTCCTTATGGATCGGATGCAGCGTCCCTATGTACACGATATCGACTTCGGGGTCCCGCGCCAGCTCCTCCATGCTCCCGTACGCTCTCCGAGCGCCGTAATCCTGCGCGAACTTGCGCGCCTTGTCCAAGTCGCGGCCCGCGACGGCGGCCAATTCCGCGCCCTCCGCATAAGCCAGGTCCTTGGCGAACATGGACGAGATCCATCCCGGTCCCGCGATTCCCCATCTGATCTTTGTTGCCGCCATTCTCCCATCGTTCCTTTCGCGGTTCGTCTATGGCTTTCCTCGTTTATTATCTCATATCGGCCGGTTAACGGGCGCCTGACTCGGTAAAATAAGTGAATAGTCGCTCGGCCAATAGGAACGGAGGCACGAATCTAATGGGAATGTGGCTCATTTACGCGTTATTGTCGGCGGCAACCGCCGCTCTCGTCGCAATATTCGGCAAAATCGGACTCAAGGACGTCGACGCGAATTCCGCCACCGCGATCCGGGCCGTCGTCATGGCCGTCTTCCTGCTCGGCGTCGTCGCCGCGCAGGGCAAGTTCGGACAGCTCGGAGAACTGTTCGCGCAGCGCAAGGCGATGCTGTTCATCTTGCTAAGCGGGGCGGCCGGCGCGCTATCCTGGCTGTTCTACTTCTTGGCGTTGAAGTCGGGCAAAGTGTCGCAGGTCGGTCCGATCGACAAGCTGAGCGTCGTGCTCGCCGTCGTGCTCGCCTACTTCTTCCTCGGCGAACGCATCAGCTACCTGAACGCGGCGGGCGTCGCGTTGATCGCCGTCGGCGTCTTCCTGACGGCGATTAAATAGAAGCGAAAAGGTCGCCCAAGAGAGATGATCTCTCCGGGCGACCCTTTTCTCATGCGGCTATCTCCTTTTTACCGGTTATGCGGCCTTGCCGGACTGTTCTGCGCGGGGTGGAGCTCGTCGCGATTTTTTATGACGTTTTGCGCGAAAGCGTCCCCTTGGTTGGAGTACTTGTTGCCGTTCGTCTTCTTGTACTTCTGCGCCACGCCGCTCGCTCCTCTCGGACTCGGTTAATCGTTCGTGCTTCGCTTAAGATGCCTCCCGAGCGCCTCCGAGATTCCTTCCATGGCGAGCAGACGGGAAGTGAATTGTTCCCTGTCGATCAATCCCAGGTGGTCCGGCCCCGAGAACATCTGCGTCCCGACGTCGGCGTACGCGCTGTGCAGGTTGTTGTCGAACCAATCGATCTCCGCGTCCGCGTCGTTCGCCAGCACGTTCGCCAGCTTGTACGATCCGTCGGCGCCGACGGTGAAATACGCGAAAAATTGCGGGTCTCTCGGGTGTCCCGTGAACACCTCGACCTCGGCGATCCGATGTCCCCCGCGGTCCAATACCCGGCTATAGCGGGCGTCCCGAACCGTCATCATCTCGCTGTTCTCCCCCGATCCTCATCGTAAAATATCCATCGATTCGATATGATGCTTCGTCTCGTCGGTTCCAAGTTCGTGCAGCATTCTGTAAATGTCGTGGATGAGCCCGTCGTAGGTGTCGTCCTCCACGGGATCGCTTACCGTCGGGCTGCCCGAGAACGTGAACGCCGCCGCTTCGTCCGTGCTGGACGTCTCCTCGAACAGCTCCTGCAGCTTGTTCAGCTCCTCCTCGTTCGCGCGAATGACGAGCTCGAACGGAGCCGCTTCCTTGTCCTCGAGCACTTGTCCCGCTCCGACCGAGACATAGTACGTCTTCCTTCCGTGATCCGGTTCATGGGCTTCGGTCATAAGGGCATGGAACCTCCTTTCCCGGTTTCGCTTGCTTGTCCGTAATGTATTTTCTCCCGACGGACATACATTTTATGCCTTATTTCGCATATCATCTGGTGAGGTGAAGTCTCATGTGTGGAATAACCGGCTGGATCGACTGGAACTACGATCTTACGAAGCAGGCGGACACGATCGAGAAAATGACCGAGACGTTGGAATTGCGAGGTCCGGACGCGTCCGGCACCTGGCTGTCGCGGCACTGCGCGTTCGGGCATCGCCGGCTGTCCGTCATGGATCCCGCCAATGGGGCTCAGCCGATGGTGCGAAGGGCCAAGCAAGCCGAGGATCAGGATTGCGTCGTCGTCTACAACGGCGAACTGTATAACGCGCCGGAATTGAAGAAGGAACTGGAGGCGACCGGCTACCGCTTCCGAACGACTTGCGATACCGAAGTGCTGCTGCAAGCTTACGTCGAATGGGGACCCGCGTGCGTCGAGAAGTTCAACGGAATATTCGCGTTCGCGATCTGGCGGACCGACGAGGAGAAGCTATTCATGGCGCGCGACCGGCTTGGCGTCAAGCCGCTTTTTTATCGGCGGGAAGAAGGACGGCTGCTGTTCGGGTCGGAAGCGAAGTCGATATTGGCGCACCCTGACGTGCCCGCGGAGATCGACGCCGAAGGGCTCGCCGAGCTGTTCGTCATCGGGCCGGCCAGAACGCCGGGACACGGCGTATGGCGCGACTTCTTCGAACTGAAGCCCGGACATTGCTTGCAGTACGATCGCAACGGCATGCGAATCTCGGCGTATTGGCAGCTCGAGAGCTCGCCGCACGAGCATGACGAGCAAGAGACGGCCGAGCGCGTCGGGGAACTGCTGGCCGACACCGTGGAGCGCCAGCTCGTATCAGACGTGCCGGTGTGCACCTTGCTGTCCGGCGGACTCGATTCCAGCGCGCTGACCGCGCTTGCCGTCTCGTATTACGAGCGGGAAGGACAAGGCAACGTCCATACGTTCTCCGTCGACTACGTCGACAACGACAAGCATTTCAAATCGCATGATTTTCAACCGAACGCCGACGCGCCTTGGATTACGAGAATGAGCCAACATCTGAGCACCGTGCACCATCCCGTTCAATTCGACACGCCGGAGCTCGTGGACGCGCTGGAAGCGGCCGTGTTGGCCAAGGATCTGCCCGGCATGGCGGACATCGACGCCTCGCTCTACTTGTTCTGCCGGGAAATCAAGAAGGAAGCGACCGTCGCGATATCCGGCGAAGCCGCGGACGAAATCTTCGGGGGCTATCCTTGGTTCCATCGGGAAGAGGCGCTCAAAGCCGAGACGTTTCCCTGGTCGCTCGCCACCGGCATGCGCGCCGGACTGCTGTCGCCCGAGCTTCGCGAGAAGCTGCAGCCGCACGTCTACTTAGCGGATCGCTACTCGCAAGCGGTCGCCGAAGTACCGAACTTGCCCGGCGAAGATGAAGCGCGCGGCCGAATGCGAAGAATGAGCTATTTGAACATCACGCGGTTCATGCCTACGCTGCTCGACCGCAAAGACCGGATGAGCATGGCGGTCGGTCTCGAGGTTCGCGTGCCGTATTGCGATCATCGGCTCGTCGAGTACGTTTGGAACATTCCTTGGGAGATCAAGACCGCGGGCAACCGGGAAAAAGGGATCTTGAGGAAAGCGCTGGAAGGCGTTCTCCCGCACGACGTGCTCTACCGCAAGAAGAGTCCGTACCCGAAGACGCACAATCCGAACTACTTGTCCGCCGTAAGCTCGCGGCTGCTCGACCGGCTCGACGATCCGTCTTGCCCGCTCCTGCCGCTCATCAACGTCGCGCGGGTACGCGAATTGGCGAGCAACGCGGACGCCAGCTCGCATCTGCCATGGTTCGGCCAGCTCATGTCCGGCCCGCAGCTGTTCGCGTACTTGCTGCAAATGGACTTCTGGCTGCGGCACTATAAGGTAAGGCTCGTGTTATGAGGTTCTCGAGGCGCGCTCAAGTCGATACGTCGGCAGGCGCGCCTCTTATCGTCACTATCCCTTCGGGTCAGGAGGTGCTCCCTGACCGAAAGGGATAGTGATCATAAGGAACGCGAAAGGACCGCGGCCCGAGCACATTCGTGCCCGCCGCGGTCCTTCGTTTGTCCAACTTACCTCGACGATCGCAACAGCTCGACCAGCTTCCGAAGCGCCTCGCCGCGATGGCTGATCGCGTTCTTCTCGGCGATCGTCAGCTCCGCCATGCTCTTGCCGTGCGCCGGCACCCAGAACAGCGGATCGTAGCCGAAGCCGCCCTCGCCCCGCGATTCCCGAAGAATGTAACCCTCCGCCGCTCCTTCCGCACGCACGACGCTGCCGTCCGCCGGATCGTACAACGCGAGCGAACAAACGAATCGCCCCGCGCTCAGCGCGTCCGGTCCGCCGCCGGCCACCTCAACGGAAGCGCCGATCGCGGCCAACTCCCGAAGCAGCTTCGCGTTGTTCGACGCGTCCGTCGCGCCCTCTCCGGAATATCGCGCCGAATACACGCCCGGCGCCCCGTCCAGCGCGTCCACGCACAGCCCCGAATCGTCCGCGAGTACGGGAAGCCCGACGATATCGGCGACCGCGCGAGCTTTAATCAGCGCGTTGTCCGCGAACGTCGTCCCCGTCTCTTCGATATCCGGCACGCCCTCGACCTCGCGCAAGTCGCGAACCTCGATCCCGAGCGCGCCGAACGCCTCGCGGAACTCCTTCGTCTTGCCGGCGTTGCACGTCGCGATAACGAGCGTGCCGCCATGCCCGATCATACCTTGCCCCCGCCGATCCGCGCTCCCGCTTCGCCGAGCGTGTCCCGTTGCAGTTCGATGAGCCGCAGAATGCTCTCTTCCGCGAGCGACAGCATGCCGTCCAGCTCCGCCCGCGAGAACGGAGATTCCTCTCCCGTGCCTTGCACTTCCACGAACGCCCGCGCCCCGGTCATGACGACGTTCATGTCGACCTTCGCTTTGGAGTCTTCCTCGTAGTTCAAGTCGACGATCGGCCGCTCCTGCATGACGCCGACGCTGATCGAAGCCAAATAATCGGTGAGCGGATAAGTGCCGAACTTCACATTAGCGTCCAGCTTATGTATCGCCAGCGCGAGCGCGATGTAAGCGCCGGTGATCGAAGTCGTCCGCGTGCCTCCGTCCGCTTGCAGGACGTCGCAATCGAGCGTGATCGTCCGCTCGCCGAGCGCGTGCAAGTTCACGACCGAACGAAGCGCGCGCCCGATCAACCGCTGGATTTCCATCGTGCGGCCGGTCAGCTTGCCTTTGGCCGATTCCCGCTGGTTGCGGGAATGCGTGGCGCGCGGCAGCATCGAATATTCCGCCGTAACCCAGCCTTTGCCTTGCCCTTTCAGGAACGGCGGCACCCGCTCTTCGACGCTCGCGGTGCACAGCACCTTCGTGTCGCCGGCTTCGATAAGCACCGAGCCTTCCGCGTATTTATTCGGATGAAGGGTGACGGAGAAAGATCTCAAGTCACCGGGCTGTCTTCCATCGGATCTCATTATCGTTATATGCCTCCCAGGTACTGAATCTTTCCCATTCTACCAAAGTATCCGCGCAAAAGCACCCCGGAGCGTCTTCTCCCGGTCTGCATGATTCGAGGCGCGCCGGGTAATATATAACCATGGAAACAATTGGTTCAACGCGCGAAGAAGCGCCTCCGCGGCCGGCAGGCTGGGCGGAGGCGCTTGCGGTCCCGTCTTACGGGATCAGCTCTTCAGCGCGTTAATGACCGTCGGGCGCACGACCGGCTGATCGTACGGGCGATCCTTGGAATCGAGGAAGGAGTCGTCGCCGTTCATCACGACTCGCACTTGCGGCGCCCCCGTCGTTTCCGTCATCGTCAGCACGAGAGCTTCCATCATATCGGCGGGAACGCCGGCATTCGCTTGGTGCGCGTCGTCCCTCAGGGAGACGTTCACGGTGTCGGCCAGCCGGTCCAGCTGTTCGATCGTCATCTTCGCGTCCATGACGGGCTTCAGCGCCTTCGCGTCCGACGGGCCCTTGATCAGTTGCTCCAACGCGGCCCGCGCCCGGTCCTGCGATCTGTCGACGACGCGCGTCACCGGAACGAAGTAGCCTTCGCCCGCTTCGGATTGCGCCGAGAAGTACAAGGTAACCGCCATGGAACGGTTCGCAGCGACTCCCTTCGCCTGCTCGACGTTAATGCCGATAGACCGGGTCAGTACGTCGTACACGGGCAATCCGGACGTCGGCAACGCGCGCAGCGGTTGTCCGTCGACCGTGAGCTTCACTTGGTCGATGCCCGGCAGCTCGGTCATCGTCCAGACGAGCGCCTCGAGCAGATGGCGTTCGTCCGCGGCGGCCATGGTCGGCAGAGGAGACGCGATATCGATCGTCATCGCTCCCGCGGCTTCGTCGACTTGGATGCCGCTCACCTGCAAGCCTTCGGGCAACGCGCCCGCGAAACCTTCGGGAAGCTGTTCCTTCAACTGCTCGTCCGCCGTCATCCAATCGATCGCCTGCTGTGCCGCGGCGACCGCAGACTTGTTCTCCATGTCGACGCCCAGCGTCATCGGTGCCAAATACCCGTTCCGGTCCATAAGATATACGGTCAACTGGTCTTTGTTCAGCAAGACGCCTTGCGCCG
The DNA here is from genome assembly GCF_042675445.1 of Cohnella sp. GCM10027633. Classification (NCBI taxonomy): domain Bacteria; kingdom Bacillati; phylum Bacillota; class Bacilli; order Caryophanales; family Paenibacillaceae; genus Cohnella; species Cohnella sp. GCM10027633. Next base: position 21,332 of record NZ_JBHTGV010000006.1, read on the forward strand.
TTCCGTCCGCTTCACCGAGCATCGACTCTTCCAAGCCGGACGGAATCGGGTCGATGGACGCCCGCGGCTCGTCGTTGCCGTTCTGCGCGCAAGCCGCAAGGACAGGGAGCAGCAGCAGGACGGACGCCGCCATTTTCCGCCTCACGATTCGATCGAATTTCGCTTTCATCTTTTTTCCTCCCGCAGGGACCGCCGTAACATCGCATCCCGATTTGTAGTACTATGTATACGAGCCCTTCGGACAAATATGTATGGTTTGTCCTTCCAGGGTTCGCGATTCGCCCGCGGGCGCATTGACTGCCAAGAAGAGAGGTGTTGTTCATGTCTGAACCGAACGTCTATCGTCTGAACAGCAAGTTCGTCGCCGAGTCGACGGAAGAGTGGCTTACGAAACGCGGCGTTACCAAAGAGCAGATCGGACAGCTCGTCATGCTGCTGCAGAAGGATTACTTCCCGGAGCTGACGCTAGCCGAGTGCGTCGTCAACGTCGAAGCGGTATTGTCCAAACGCGAGGTGCAGAACGCCGTGCTGACCGGCATCCAGCTCGACATGCTCGCCGAAGAAGGCAAGCTGCTGCCGCCGTTGCAGGATATGATCAAATACGACGAAGGGCTGTACGGCTGCGACGAGATACTCGCCCTCAGCATCGTCAACGTATATGGCAGCATCGGATTCACGAACTTCGGCTATATCGACAAATTCAAGCCAGGCGTGCTCAAGAAGCTGAACGACAAGAGCAGCGGGCAGATTCATACGTTCCTAGACGACATCGTCGGCGCGATCGCGGCGTCGGCATCGAGCCGCCTCGCGCATCGGAAGCAAGCCGAACGCGAAGCGGCGAACGGCCCGGTGGACGTCTCCGGAGACTGATCCGACTCGTCGGACCGATCGCCGGTCGGGGATCATGCATCCTAGCGATGTTATTCATCGCAAGCATACAAGAACGGCGGCTAGGGGGTTCGCTCCCCCATAGCCGCCGTTCTTGTTACGCCCGCTCGTATCGAATGATGCCCGCTTCCTCCGCCCGCCGCAGCAATCCGCGCTTCTCGAGCACGATCAAATGCGCGATCGTCTCCGCGAGGGCGAACCGCAGCTGGTGCGCGTTGCTCCGCAGCCGCGAGCCGAACAGCATCTCGCACATTGCGAACGCGGTGACGGAGCCGTCCGAGACGAGCTCGGCCATTCTCGCCAAGCGACGTTCGTGATGCTCGAGCAGCTCCTCTATCCGCTTCGCGAAGTCCGGGAACGGATTCCGGTGGCCCGGGTACGCCATCCCGACGTCGAGACCGCGCATCGCGGCAACGCTGTCCATGAACGACGTCAGCGGATCGGGATCCGCGCCGGGCATCCAGCCGATGTTCGGCGTAATGTCGGGCAGCACTTGGTCACCGCAGATGAGCCGCCGGCCGGACGCGTCGTAGAAGCTAATATGCCCCGGTCCATGGCCGTCTCCGCGAATCATGCGCCAGCTCGCCCCGCCCATTCGCAGTTCTCCTCCCGGCTCGAGGATGCGGACGTCCGCCGGGTGCGGCGCCACCTTGCTCCGGAACGAGACGAGATGCTCCCTCATGTCCGCTTCGAGCTCCGGAGCAAGCCCGTTCGCGAGCAACGCCTGCGTCAGCTCGTCCGAGAACGTCTCCCCTTCGCCCCACAGTCGCCGCGCCGCGTCGAGCGCGACCTGCGAAAGATATACGGCGGCACCGCCGCTCCGCATCTGGAACCATCCCGCCAGCCCGTAATGATCAGGGTGGTGATGGGTCAGCACGATGCGCCGAATCGACGTCCAAGGAATGCCGCATTCCGCGAGCGTATTCTCCCAATAGGCCGTCGTATCGTCCGTCATGAGACCCGGATCGATAACCGTCCAGCCTTGCCCGTCCTCGTCGGGCAGCAAGTAGCCGTTCACCCATTTCAGCGAGAACGGCAGCGGCACTTTCGCTTGCACCCAGCCGTTCTCCAGCCTCGTCCATCCGTTCCCGCCCGTTCGTTCCGTCATTTTCCTCCGCCCTTCCCGACGAGATCGCCGTTTGTCTTACGCCATCGTACCCGAATCGGCAACCGTTGCCAAGCGAACTCTCCCCGGCAGGACCGTCGCTACGTCCGCATCAGCCGATCCGTACCGCCGAGCGAGACGACGTCGGCCGCCCCGATCGCGAACATCGCCGTCCTCAACTCCTTCTCGACGCGGGACAGCCGGGCGACCAGCTTCTCGGCGGAATCGACCGCATCCCGCAGCAGCGCTCTGCCGAACCCGGCCATATTCGCGCCGAGCGCGATCGCCTTGGCCGCTTCGACGCCGGTATGCAAGCCGCCGCTCGCGATGACCGGATAGGACGAGCCGAGCGCAGCCCGGACTTCCCTCACGCATTCCGCCGTCGGTATGCCCCAATCGGCGAACGCGTCCGCCGCTTCGCGGGCGACGGCGTCGGGGTTGCGGAATTTCTCCACCTGGCTCCAGGACGTTCCTCCCGCGCCCGCCACGTCGATGAACGAGGCGCCTGCTTCCGCAAGCCTGCGCGCCGTCGAACCGTCGATGCCCCAGCCGACTTCCTTGACTCCCACCGGTACTTCCAGCCTGCTGCATACCTCCTCGATCCGCTTCATCAAGCCGCGAAAGTTCGTATTGCCTTCCGGTTGGAACGTCTCTTGCAGCGCGTTCAGATGCAGCACGAGCATGTCGGCTTCCGCCAGTTCGACCGCCCGCAGGCAATGGTCGACGCCCATGCCGTAATTCAGCTGCACCGCGCCGAGATTCGCGAGCAAGAGCGCGGTCGGAGCCTCGCGGCGAACCTGGAACGTCTCCGCCAATTGCTCCCGCTCCAGCGCCGAACGCGCCGACCCGAGTCCGATCGCCCAGCCTCGGGCTTCGGCCGCCGCGGCAAGCGTCCGATTGATCCGTCCCGTCGCCGGCGTCCCGCCCGTCATGCTGCTGACGAGAAGCGGCGCGCCGAGCTTGCGGCCCAGGAACGAAGTATCGAGCCGAACGTCCGCGTAATCGATCTCCGGCAACGCCGAGTGCTTGAAGCGATACCGTTCGAACCCGTTGGTCACCCCGCGCCCTTCGACCGATTCCTCCAGCGCGATTCGGATATGATCCGCCTTGCGGTCCGCCGTCCCGTGCCGTCCGTCGACGTTATCCGTCCGCCCGCCTTCGTCTTGTCGCCTCATCTTCTCGTTAGCCCCCGTCCTAATCCTTCTAGGTCAATCACCGATAGATATCTGTCCTCATACAATGGAGTATTCTCGCGAGCCCCCGGGAAGGAGCCTATCAAAGCCTTGCCATGGCAATCGAAACGGTGGAAGGAGTAAGAGAATGTCCACCCCGAAAATCGATGTCCACATCATCAGCTCCAGCATCTTGTCGGATGATGTCCTGATGCTGGCGGAGTCTTTGATGAAGACGTGGAAGATACCGGCCCAGCAGCAAGTCTACCTCCAGTTCGGGTCGTTCCGGCATGCCGTCACGCTCGTGCCCGTCCCCAAGTTCGAAGGCATGCGCATGAGCCAGACGTTGGCGAGACGAATGGGCATCTACGCGGGAACGCCGGTCCGGCTGCGCTACCAGGCGTCCTCGCGAACGTTGTCCATGGGTCCGCTGATCGGCGTGCTCGTTAGCCGAGACCATCCGAACCAGACCGATAAGCCGTTCGGAGACATTACGATGTTCTGCCGGGAGCTTACCGACGCCTGCCGGTCTCAAGGCGCCTACGTGTACTTCTTCACCCCCGGCGCGATCGGAGCGACGCTCTCCACGGTCGAAGGCTGGATCTACACGAAGGGCTGGCACCGCCTGACGCTTCCCGCCCCCGACGTCGTGAACAATCGCCTTACGTCGCGGAAGCTGGAGAATCAGCCGATCGTCCAGAGCTTCCTGAAGGAGATCCGGCACAAGTACAACGCCCACGTCTTCAACGAGAAGTTCCTCGACAAGTCCGAGGTGTTCGACGCGCTCAAGAAAGACGGCTCCCTTCTCAAGTATTTGCCCGAATCGCACTCTCTTCATAACGTGAACCAGCTCAAAAGCATGTGCGCCCGATACAGCTCCGTATTCCTGAAGCCGGTCAGAGGAAGCCTCGGCAAAGGCATCATCCGGATCACGCGAGTCGGTCCGGAAAGCTGGCTGGCGTCGTTCGCGACCGTGAACGGCACGAAACGGCAGTCGTTCAACAACTTGGCGAAGCTGTTCGCCGCCATTGCCTCCAACATGAAGGCGAACCGTTATCTCATTCAGCAAGGCTTGGGACTCATCGTGATCGGAGGCCGCCCCGTCGACTTCCGGGCATTGACGCAGAAGAACTTGACCGGCAAATGGGTCGTCACCTCCATCGTGGGCCGAACGGCGGGCAGCCATCACTTCGTCTCCAATCTCGCGCGGGGCGGCACGCTATCCACGGTCAGGGAGGCGGTCGGCAAATCGAATCTGCCCGCGATGTACCGGGGAGACGCTTCGGCGCGCCTGCAGAAGGCGGCTTTGGACATCGCCCGCGGCATCGACACGCATATCCCCGCCCATTTCGCGGAACTCGGCATCGACTTGGCATTGGACGCGTCCGGCAGAGTCTGGCTCATCGAGGTCAACTCCAAGCCGTCGAAGAACGATAATACGCCATTAACAGAGGGGAAAATCCGCCCGTCGGTGCGGATGATGATTCAATATGCTCGCTTTATCTCCGGATTCTAGAACGTTCGTCCCTACGAATACCCCGCCCGCGCTCGGCGTGCTCGTGTGCGAGCGGGAAGGCGCCGCGCCGTTCGCGGAGGGCGCGTACATTCGCCGGCTCAGCGCGGTCGCCGACCGGATCGGCTTCGCGCTCGTTGCTTTCGCGCCATGGACCTGGGATGCGCGCGGCAACTCCGTCAGAGGATGGGTCTGGAACAAGCGCGAGCAGCGCTGGACCGCGCGGGCGAGAAGCTTGCCCCGCGTCGTCTACGATCGCGCTTGGCCTGCTTCCGAAGCGGAGAGGCGGCGTTTTCAGGTTGCGCTTCGCCGCCTTCGCGAGGCGGTGCCGCTTACGTTCTTGAACGGCCGGTTGCCCCATAAAGGCAAAGTCGGCGAGTTGCTCGCCCGCGAGCCCGAATTCGCCGCCCTCGTTCCGCCGACCGCTCCGTATGCGGGAACGAAGCCGATGCTCGAATGGTTAAACCGCCACGGCGGATCCGCATTCCTGAAGCCCGCGGCGGGAAGCCAGGGCAGGCGCGCGATCGCCTGCTCGCGAGCCAGCGACGGAACGGTCGCGCTGGCGGGCAGAACGGGCGACAACCGGCCGTTCACGGTCAGGGCGGCATCCGAGACGGAAGCGCTCGGCCGCCTCCATCGGTGGATCGGCTCGCGCGCCTATATCATGCAGCCGCTGCTCTCGCTTCATACCGAGCGCGAAGAACCGTTCGACCTCAGGGCTCTTCTGCAGAAGAACGCGCGCGGGCGCTGGACGATTACCGGCATCGCCGCCCGCGTCGGCGCTTCCGGCACGATGACGGCGAACCTGCACGGCGGAGGCCGCGCGCACCCGGCTCGCCGCGTGTTGGAGCCGTTGCTCGGGGAAAAGCCAGCGCTTGCGGTAGAGCATCGCATACGCGAGACCTCGCTAAGGTTAGCCGGCTGGATCGAGGAAACGTTCGGCAGATTCGCGGAAATCGGCCTAGACTTCGGCGTCGACCGAAGCGGCCGTCTATGGTTCCTGGAAGCTAACTCCAAGCCGGGGCGAACGGCAATGGGCTCCGCCGGAGACGAAGCGGCGCGCAGAGCCGTAGAGCAGCCGATGTCATATGCCAGCACAATTCTGCTTCGACAATCTGGGAGGGTCTTTCATGAGTTTGACGATAGCTAACGTCCATTTCACGCAGCAGCCCGAGCGAATCGTATGGTTCTCGAGCCCGCTCGCGAAGCAGTTGAAGCTCGGTAGCCGCAGGTCGGTGAACGTGAAGCTCGGACACGATACCGTGCCGGCCACCGTCAGGACGATCAAGCGCAAGGGCAACCACGTCTATATGTCCGCGGGGCTCAGACGCTCCGTCCGGATACCGAAGTCCGGCAGCGTCTACCTCGCGAACGAAGACGGGGACGAAATCCAGCTTGGCCCGCTGATCGGGGTGCTTACCGACGGCGCGCGTTCCGCGGCGGCCCCGTTCGGCGACCGTACCGGCTTCGTCCGGCAATTGCTGCGACTCGGGCAGAAGCGCGCTTACTTCTTCGCCTTCACGCCGCGCGACATCAACTGGCAGCAAGAAACCGTCAACGCCTGGTTCCTCGACGGCGGAGGCGGCTGGATCCGCAGGGTCGTGCCGTTGCCCGACGTCGTCTATAACCGGTATCCGAGCAGGCGCGCGGAGACGACGATGCCGATCACCTCTCTGAGGGAACGATTCCTCAAGAAGCGAATTCCGTTCTTCAACTGGAGCTTCTTCAATAAATCCGACGTCTACAAGCTGCTCGACAACGACCCGGAAGGGCTGCGCCACTTGCCGGAATCGGTGAACAATCCGTCGCCCGAACGGATCCGGGAGCTGCTCGAGAAGCACCAATTCCTCTACTACAAGCCGACGGCGGGCAGCCTGGGCATCGGCATCTACCGGCTCACCTACCACCCGCGCAGAGGCTACTTCGTCCGATATCGGCGCAACGGGGGCAACGTGCTGCTGCGCTTCAGCAACTTCGCCAGCCTGATGAAGATGCTGCGCGCCAGACACGGCGCCGGCCTGAACAGCTACGTCGTTCAACAGGGCATCCGCCTCGTGGAAATCGACAACTGCCCGATCGACTTCCGCTTCCACATGCATAAGGACGGCAAGAACCAATGGGTCGTCGCGGGCATCGGAGCGAAGAAGGCGGGCCGGGGCAGCGTCACGACCCATATCAAGAACGGCGGCTCCCTGATGACGCCGGAGCAAGCGCTCGGCCGGACGTTCGGAGACCGCTCGGAGACGGTGCTGCAGGAAGCGAAGAACGCCGCCGTCAAGCTGTCCGAAGCGATCGAACGCAACTATTCCCATACGCTCGGCGAGCTCGGGCTCGATATCGGCATCGACCGCGACGGGGAAGTGTGGATGTTCGAGGCGAACGCCAAGCCGGGACGTTCCATCTTCAAGCACCCGGCGCTGCGGGATCAAGGCCGGGCTTCGCTGGAGTATATCTTGGAGCATTGCTTGTACTTGAGCAAGTTCCGGAGGAGGGATGAGGCTTGATCATTCCGAGATCCCTTGACGGACTGCCGCCGGTCGTGGATACGATAGCCGACTTGCCCGTCGTCGCCATTCTTACGATCGACGACGAGCTGCAGCTGTTCCGCGGCAATCGGAGCAACTTCGCGGACTTGCTAGAAACCGGCAAGAAGATGGGCATTACGACGTACGTCTTGACGACGAAGGATCTGAAGCTGAACGCGCCGCGCGTGCTCGGATACACCTACGAGCCGAAGGACGAATCATGGAGCGCCGCTTGGTTCCCTCGCCCGTCGGTTATCTATAACCGGATTCCGCAGCGGGAGGACGAACGCCTCCCGCGGGTGAAGCGCAAGCTTGCCGCGATTAGCCGGCATCCTGGCGTCAAGCTGTTCAACCGGCGGTTCTTCAACAAGTGGTCGCTGTTCCAATGGCTGAACCAAGCCCGCGCGACCCGCCCGTTCATTCCGGATACGAGACAACTTACGCGTCCGGCCGTGCTGACCGGGCTCCTTCGCAAGCATCGGCTTCTCTACTTGAAGCCGGTCCGGGGCAAAGCGGGCGTAGGCATCATGACAGTGAAGGTGCAGCCGGAGAAGAACATGCCCTACCGGCTGCAGATTCAAGAGGAGAAGGGCAGCTCTACCTACCATTGCACGACGTTAAGGCGGCTGTGGATCAAGGTGCTCAAGCAATCCGCCCTGCTCGGCGAGCCTTACATCGCGCAGCAAGGCATCGTGCTCGCGTCCGTCAAGGACCGTCCCTTCGATCTGCGTGCGCTCGTGCAGAAGAACGGGCAAGGCCGGTGGGAGCTGACCGGCATCGGCGCCAGGGTGGCGGGGGATTCCAGCATCACGACCCACGTCCCTCGCGGCGGTTATATCGAAGATCCGGAGCGGCTGCTTACGTCGATTTTCGGTCGCGAGCGATCGGTCAAGGTGCTGAGCAAAGTACGCGAGACGACGTTGACGCTGGCGCGCCAGATCGAGCGCGCCTCCCACACGCGGCTATGCGAGATGTCCATGGACCTCGGCATCGACGACACCGGGCACGTCTGGTTCTTCGAAGCGAATTCCAAGCCGATGAAATTCGACGAGCCGCACATTCGAAACAAGTCGCTTGAACGAATATTCCAATACAGCACATTCCTTCATCAGAAGAAGAAGGAGTCCAAAGGGGGCGCCGCCTTGTGAGCGTCATCTTGACCTACCGGCTGCTCGATCCGGCGGAATGGGAGAAGCAGCGGTTCCAACTGCTTCGGTTCGTTCGACGCCACGGCGAACGCCGGATATCCGGCCGCGCCTGGCAACGGCTGCTGCTCGCAGGCGAATCGGAGCTGTCTCGTCCAGGCGCGGCGATCGCCGTCGCGTACACGCAAGGCGGCTGCCCGGCGGGCGTCGCCTACGCCGATCAATACGGCGACGACGTCTGCCTCGTCGCCGTGCATCCCGCGCTGCGCGGACGCGGCGTCGGCCGCACGCTGCTACGCTCGCTCGCGGAGCCGTGGGAGCGGCTCGCGTGCAGCGTCGCCATCGACAACGCCGCCAGCGTGGCGATGTGCTTCGCCGCCGGACTCGTCGCCGTCGGCCTCGAGACCGGCCCGACCGGCAAGCCGACGCTACGCTTCGTCTGGCGGCAAGGCGAGAGCGACGGGCAATCGGCGGAACGCGAAGAGAGCGGCGGCGCCGCCCTTCGTTCGCCTAACGACGGCCCTCCTTCGCAGCCGGCTTCCAAGGCGCGGAGGTGACCGCGGTGGCGCAACCGGTTCTCGGCATTCTGACTTTGTACCTGAACGATAACAAGATGCTGGAAGAACGTCCCGTCTACGAGAAGATGATCGCCGCGGGCAAGCGGATCGGCCTGCACGTCTTCGTCTTCACGCCCCAAGACGTCGACGATGCCAACGGCAGGATCCACGCCCTCACGTTCAAGCCGGAGACGGGGAGCTGGAGCCGGAAGTGGGTGAAGTTCCCCCACGTCATCTACGACCGGTGCCGCATCCAGAAGAGCTATCGCTTCCAGCAACTGCTCGCCTTCCGCAAGCGGTACGGCCATCTCCTGTTCCTCAATCGGCCGCTGCGGAACAAGTGGACGATATACCGGACGCTTGCGAAGGTGTCCTCGTTCCGCAACCATCTGCCCTTGACGAAGCTGTACCAATCGACGGAAGACGTGACGTCGCTGCTTCGCAAATATCCGACCGTCTACGTGAAGCCGATCAACGGCACCGGCGGACGCGGCATTCTTCGCATCGACCGCAGGACGGACGGCTCGTTCCTGCTGCAAGGCCGCAATCACTCGCGCAGCATCGTGAAGCCCAGACAAGTGCCGGCGCAGAGCCTGCCCGGCGCGATACGGGGCTGGGATATGCGCGGGGATCGCTATATCGCGCAGCAGGGTCTTAACATTAAGCTGCCGAACGGACGCGTCCACGATTACCGGATGCTCGTGCAGAAGAACGGCTCCGGCGTATGGGAAGTGACGGGCTGCGCCGGCCGGATCGGTCCGTCGGGCAGCATCACCTCCAACCTGCACGGCGGAGGGCAAGCGGCTTCGATGAATTCCCTGCTGCGCCAGTGGGTAAGCGGCGAATCGACTGTCGCCCAGATTAAGGCTACCGCGGAGACGTTCGGCGTGAACGTCGCGCGGCACTTGGAATCGACGTTCGGCGCGCTCTGCGAGCTGGCGCTCGACCTGGCCATCGACCGTAGCGGCAAGATCTGGCTGCTCGAGGTCAATCCGAAGCCGTCCCGCGAAGTGTTCAGCAAGGCGGGAGAACGCGACGTCTACCGGAAGGCGATCTTGCGCCCGATCGAATACGGCCTATGGCTGTACCAACAGCGCAAGGGCTCGCAGAGCCACAAGTCGTCCCACTCATCGACGGAACATCGCACCGGACTCGTCTCTCCCGGCGCCGAGCACAAGACGGTCGGCGGGCGGACGCAAGGCGCGGGTCATCGGGCGACCGAAGCCGAACGCCTCGTCTATACGATGGGCGCGGAATACGGCGACGATATCTACTCCTAAACGCAACGAGGACTTACCGTCAGGTCGGATCAACGACCTGGGGTAAGCCCTCGTTATTACGCGTATGGCCCGAACTACTCCTCCAACAATTCCAGCAACTCCGGGATTGCGCCGATTACGGCGTCGGAGCCGTCCAGCTCGCCTTCCCGTTTGAACCCGGCGTAGTCGCAGCCGACGACGAACAGGCCGTTCTCCTTGCCCGCTTCGACGTCGGACGAGCGGTCTCCGACCATCCACGCCGACTCGATCTCGTACTTGTCGAGCAGCAAGCGGACCAAATCCACCTTCGACGCCGTCGCGAATTCACCGGCGCTGTACATCGCCTCGAACAGCTGGCCGATGCCCCGTCCGGCGGGCACGCCTTTGACGTACGGCTCCAGCCCGTTGCTGGCGATGAACAGCCGAACGCCGCGCCGATGCAGCTCGGTTAACGTCTCGGCCACTCCCGGGTACAGATGACCTACGCCGCCGGAGAGCTCCTCCAGCTCGTATTGCAGCATCAGCTCGTTCGCCCGCTCGTGGGCTTCCGGCGAGCCGTCCGGCATGACCTGCTTCCAGATGTCGGACAGCAGCATGCCGAGCGAGCCGAGCAGCCTGTCTATCGGCGGCGCTTCGGCTCCGTACAATCCTTCGGCGTGCAACTGCGCGAACAGGCGGCGATGCACCGGCCCCAGCAACGTCTCCGTCTGGAACAGCGTACCGTCCAAGTCGAAAATCATCGCTTCGGGCTGTTTGCGTTTTACCATATGTGCGACTCTCCCTCGATGCGGATATGCGTATATTCGGATATGCGGTTATAACCTCTCCCCATCATACCGGATTGTCATCCGCCGTCAAAGGGAAACAGCAGCTTCTGGTTCTCCTTCGCGTACATGTTCTCCTTCGTGATGACCTGCGAGCCGGTGTCGATCATCGGCTCGACCTTCTTGCCCTTGCTTGCGCTCACCGCCGTACGCACGGCGAGATAGCCCATATTGAACGGCTTCTGCACGACGATCGCCTGAATGATGCCTTCCTCGAGGAACGCGACCTCGTCCGTCGAGCTGTCGAAGCCGACCATCTTGATGCCCCTCGAAGCGGCATGCTCCCGCACCGCCTTCGCGGCGCCGACCGTCGTCGGCTCGTTCAGGCAGACGATGCCCTTCAGATCGGGCATGTCGGCCAGCAGTCGGCTCGCGATATCGAAGGCGACCGTCTCGGAGGAGTTCGAGTAGTACGTCTCCTCCGCGACGTTCGTCGCGCCCGCCGCCCGCAAGCTGTCGCGCGCCCCCCGCTCCCGCTCGATCGCGGTGGCGGACACTTTGACGACGCTGATGATCGCGATGCGGTCGTCCTTGCCGATCACTTGCATGAGCGCATCGCCCGCTTGCTTGCCCGCCTCGTAATTGTCCGTCGCGATGAAGCTCTCGGAGATGCCGCCGTTCAGCCCGGAATCGACCGTCACGAGCGGAATGCCCGCGGCCCTGATCTTCTCCGCGACGGGAACGATCCGATTGTAGTCCGAGGCTGCGAGCACGATCGCCTTCGGCTTCGTCTCGATCGCCTTCTCCAGCAGCGCGATCTGCCCGTCGATATCGGATTCCGACACGGTGCCGACCGTCTGGATCTCTTCGCCGAATTCCTTCGCCGCGGTTAGCGCCCCTTGCCCGAGCACCTGCCAGAAGTCGATTCGCCCGTCTATCGTCTTCGGGACGAGCAGGATCGGCTTATCCTTGTCCGAGTCCGGGACGACGAGCGCATACAGCCCGAACCCGATCGCCGCGCACAGCGCGAGCGCCGCGAGTCCCCACCTCATGAAATTGCGCATTCCCTGACGCCTCCCTAGACGATTTGCGGAATTCGAAGCGTTACGGTCGTTCCTTCTTCGAGCTCGCTCTCGATCTCGAGTCCGTAGCTTTCGCCGAAGTAGAGCCGGATGCGATGGTTCACGTTCGGCAGTCCGACCCCTTTGCCGCCGTCGCCCGTCCGGAAAGCGTTCGTCAACGCGAGCGCCTGTTCCTCGCTCATGCCGACGCCGTCGTCGATGACCTTCAGCACGATCGTGCCTTGCTCCAACCGGCCGGTAATTCGTATGCAGCCTACGACTGCCTGCTGCTTCAGCCCGTGATAGATGGCGTTCTCGACGAGCGGCTGCAGCACGATCTTCAGCGTCTTGCAAGCGTACAGTCCCGGATCGACGTCGATCTCGTACGTGAACTTGTTCTTGTAGCGAATGTTCTGGATCGTCAGGTAGTTCTGGATGTGCTCGAGCTCCGTCTCGATCGGAACGAGCTCTTCGCCTTTGCTGATGCTCGCGCGGAACAGCTTGGCGAGCGCCGTCGTCATCTTGACGACTTCGGCCATCTTGCCCATCTCCGCCATCCAGATGATCGAATCGAGCGTATTGTAGAGGAAGTGCGGATGGATCTGCGCTTGCATCGCCTTCAGCTCGCTGATCCGCTTCATCTCCTGCTCCTGGACGATCTGCTCCATCAGCTCCTTGATCTTGCCGATCATCAGGTTGAACGAGCGGGACAGCTTGCCGATCTCGTCCGCCCGCTCGACTTCGACGCGAATGCCGAAATCTCCCTTCTCGACCTTCTTCATCAAGCTCTCCAGCCGCTTGATCGGCTTCGTGAGCCGGAACGACAGCAACACCGAGATCGCGAGGGCGACGGCGAGGAACAGCAGCGCCGCGACGACCGACGTCGTCCGGATCTCCTTCTTGTTGCCGACGAGCTCGTCCGGATACGTCACGCCGATGACCTTCCAGCCGAATTCGTTCGTGCGGACGGTGTACAACTTGCCGTCCTGCTTGATCTGAGCCGCGTTATCGCTCGCCGCGAGCAGCTCCGGAATCGCTTCGGACTTGAGCCGGCTGTACAGCAATTGCTGCTGCGGATGATAGATGAGATCGCCCGCCGGATCGAGGATGAACACGTAGCCGCTCTTGCCGATCTGGATCTGCTTGCACAGGTTGTTGATGACGTTCAGGTTCAGATCGACCATGAGCACGCCGCTGCCCGGCTCCCCGGCCTTGCCCAGCTGCCTGCTGATCGACACGACCCACCGGTATTCCTTCTTGAAAATATGCTGAACGTGCGAAGAGCTGATGGCGACCTTGCCACCGGCTTTCATCGCGTTCGCGTACCAATCCTGCGTCTTCAGATCGGCGACCGGCTTGAAGTCGGACACTTCTCGGTCGGAGACGATATACCCGTTCTCGCCGACGAACACGATGGACGCGATATCTTCCCTCGAGCGGACGATCGAACGGAAGAATCGGCTGATGGCGGTCGCCGTCACGCCGCTGTCGGATATCGACGTGCCTTCGATCGCCGCCTTCTCGAGAGAAGCGTTGCTGAGCGCCAAGTCCGAGATGCTGACCATATTGTCCAGATACGTCTGGATGTTCGCGTTCACCTGTCCGATCAGCTGCTCGGTGTACGCGCTCGCGCTGTCCGTAACGGCTTCTTCCGAGAGCCTGTACGAATTGAAAGTGAGCAGCGCCGTCATCGCGGCGATCAGGCACGAGAACGCGATGGCGACGCTCGTATGAATGCTCTTGAACCGGAACAGCCGCTTGGCGCCCATATCAGGAAATCCCTTTCCGCTGCGTCCGGTATTCCTTCGGCGTCTTGCCCGTATGCCGTTTGAAAATAACGCTGAAATAATGCGGGTCGCCGTAACCGACGTGCGCCGCGATCTCGTACGTCTTGTGCGACGTGACGACGAGCAGCTCCTTCGCCTTGTCCATGCGGACGCGGGTCAAGTATTCGATGAAGGTCGCTCCCGTATGCTGCTTGAACAGCGTGCTGAAGTAGCTGATGCTCATGTACAGATGTCCGCAAACGTCTCCGAGCGACAACTCTTCGTTCATATATTGGCTGCCGATGTACAGCTCCGCTTCGCGCATCTGGGACTGCACGACGGTAGAGCGTTTCGCCTGCAGGTCGGACAGAATCCGCCCGCACCGATCCTCCAGCCAGCGCTGGATGCTGTCCAGCGTCTTCATCGCCTGCGCCTGCGCGAACGCGTCGTCCGTCAAGCTGCGCTCGTCTTCGAGTCCCGTCTCCGCCAGCCAGCCCATAATCGCCGCCAGCAGCTTGTGAACCGCGCCGTAGCCTTGGTCGACCGACGATCCTGAACGCCTAAGTTCGTCAAAGCCGACGCGCAGAGCCGACGTCACGCTCGCCGGATTGCCGGTGCGCATCGCCGAGACGACTTCCTTCTCCCAGCCGCCGTCGAAGCCCGCGTCGCCGCGGCTTCCGAACTCCATGTCCTGGATCGACAGCGTCCGGTTCGCGCCGAGCATGAACCGGTAATCGAGCGCCGAAAGCGCTTCCCGGAACGAGCGCGGCAATTCGCCCGCGGACGCGCAAGGCAATCCGATGCCGACGCATACGGTCAGCTTCAAGTACTTCTCCACGCTCTCGCGAATATAGGACGCGATCGTCTGGCTATGCAGCCGGAGGCGCGCCTCGTCGCCGGAGAGCAACGCCGCGACCTTGTGCTCGCGCGTCCGGAAGACGATGCCGCCGTGCTCCTTCTCGACGATCTCCTGCACGATATTGTATACGCCGAACCGAAGCAGCTCCAACTCGGCGTCCGTATGCTTCGCGATGTCGCCGGTCGCCTCGTCGACGTCCGCGACCATCGCGAGATGCGACGGCCCGCCGAACGTTAACCGATAGCCGGCAATGCCTTCGATCAGTTCGTCTTGAGGCAGCTGTCCGTACGCGAGCTTATCGAGGAACCGTTCCTTCAGCAGCGGCAAGCTCTGGTGGAGCTGGCTGCGCAGGCGGCTCAGATCGGCCTTGTTCGCCTGTTCCTCGTCGAGCTCGCGCTTCATTTTCATCAGGAAATCGGTAAATTCCTGCGCGTTAAGCGGCTTCAGCAAGTAATCGCTCACCTTGAGCCTGATCGCCCGCTTCGCGTATTCGAAATCCTCGAACCCCGTCACGATGACGACCTTCAGCGCCCGGTAATGGTCGAAGATGCGCTGCGCCAGCTCCAGTCCGTCCATGAACGGCATGCAGATATCGGTAATGACGGCGTCCGGCTTCAGGGCGTCCAGCGCTTCCCAGGCGTCGCGCCCGTTCTCGAAATCCCCGACGAGCTCGAAGCCGCATTCGGCCCAAGGCGTCTTCTCCTTGATCCCTTCCCGCACCTCGTCTTCGTCGTCGATCAGAATGACCTTGTACATCGTACGCGAGCCCCCTTGCCTCTGTAGGGATACACCAAGAGTATAAGCGATCGGCGATCCGGTTGAATACAACGAAAGACGAGGCTGCCCGAAATCCGGACAACCTCTCTTCGCTTGCTTGCAGACGACTCTTATTCGTAGAGCAACGCCTTAATATCGTCGTTATCGATGTTCGTCTTGTCGTACCAGTGGAAGCCGGTATCGATCGTCTTCGCGACGGACTCGCCGTTCTTCGCCTGCACGGCCGCCTTGACCGCCCAGTAACCGATGCCGATCGGGTCTTGCGTGATCGCGCCGGCCATCGCGCCGCTGCGGATCGCGTCCATCTGCAGCTTGCCGGAGTCGTAGCCGATGACCGTGATCGCGCCTTCCTTCTTCAATTCGGTGACCGCGTTGACGACGCCGACCGCCGAGCCTTCGTTCGTTCCGAAGATGCCTTTCAGATTCGGATGAGCTTGCATGATGGCTTTGGCCAAGTCGGTCGACTTCAGATGGTCGCCGCCGCCGTATTGAATGTCGACGATCTTGATGTCCGGATATTTCGCTTCGATCTGCTTCACGAACCCGTCGCGGCGGTCGACGCCGGTGCGGCTCGTCTGGTCGTGCGCCACGACGGCGACTTCGCCGGAGCCGCCGATCAGCTCGGCCATCTTATCCGCGGCGAGCGCGGCCGCGGCCACGTTGTCGGTCGCCGCCGTCGTGACCGGAATGTCGCTGTCTACGCCGGAGTCGAAGCCGACGACCGGAATGTCGGACGATTTCGCTTTCTCCAGCAGTGGCGTCGCGGCTTTGCTGTCCAGCGCGGCGAAAGCGATCGCGGCAGGCTTCTTGTCGAGCGCCGCTTGCAGCATCTCGATCTGCTTGTCGACTTGCTGCTCCGTCTCGGGACCTTCGAACGTGATCTCTACGCCGAGCTCCGTCGCCGCCTTCTCGGCTCCTTGCTTGACCGCTTGCCAGAATTGATGCTGGAACCCTTTGGAGATGACCGGAATGTACATTTTGCCGTCGCTTGCCTTGTCGTCGTCGTTGTTGCCGCATGCTCCGAGCACGGAGGCGGCGAGCACGAGGCTACCCGCGATAAGTCCCATCTTCTTCAACTTCATGACCAGATCTCCCCTTAGTGGTTGGTGGATGCGTATATCACTCCTGTACGGAGGTCATACCGAGGTTCAGGCTTTGCGTCTGCGCAGGATGTCGGCATACACGGCGCCGATGACGACGAGGCCGATGATGACCGTCTGCCATTCCTGAGGCACGGACAGAATGCGGAGTCCGTTCGTCAGCACGCTCATGATGAGCGCTCCGATGACGGTGCCGACAATGGTGCCCTGGCCGCCGCTGAGCGACGTGCCGCCGATGACGACCGCGGCGATCGCTTCGAGCTCGTAGCCCGCTCCAAGCGCGGGTTGGGCGGAATTCAGCCGGGAGGCGATGAGCACCCCCGCGATGCCGCTGAACGCGCCGGTAATCGTGTAGATCGTCACCTTCCAGAAGTTCACGTTGACGCCCGACAATCTCGTCGCTTCCTCGTTGCTGCCGAGCGCGAAGTTGTAGCGTCCGATGATCGTCTTCGCCAGGATGAGGCCGGCGACGATGGCGATGACGAAGAAGATGATGACCGCGTTCGGAATCTCGACGCCGAACAAGCTGTCCGTGATCGAGCCGAGCGAGATGTCCGAGAAGACGAAGCCGACGTCTTGGCCGGGATTGTCCTTGAGCAGCTCCGACTCCGTCGGAAAATAAATCGGCTTCGTCCCGGAGATGACGAGCGACAAGCCTTTCGTGATCATCATCATCGCCAGCGTCGCGATGAACGGCGGAATCTTCATCTTCGCGACCGCGAGACCGCTTAACGTTCCGCACAGCGCGCCGGTCAGAATGCCGCCGGCGATCCCGAACGGAATCGGCAGCTCCCAGAACGTGATGATGACGCCGGTCATGACCGCGCTGAACGTCATCACCGTGCCGACCGCGAGGTCGATGCCGCCCGTGACGATGACGAACGTCGAGCCGAGCGCCAGCACGCCGATGACGGCTGTGGAGAGCAGAATGCCCATGATGTTATCGAAGCGGAAGAAGTTCTCCGAGGCGAACGTGAATACGAGCACCAGCGCGATCAGGCTGGCGAACGCGAGCAATTGCTGAAGCATGCCCGACTTAAGACGAATCGGGTGTTTGACTGTCGTCTCGACTTTCATGGTTGTCCCCCTTCTCTATTCGACGGCGCGATGGGTCGCCAGCTTCATGATCTTCTCCTGGGTCGCTTCCGCGCGGGTGAGCTCGCCGGTAATGCGACCCTCGCACATGACGATGATCCGATGGCTCATGCGCAAAATTTCCGGAAGCTCGGAGGAGATCATGACGATCGATTTCCCTTGTTCGACGAGATCGTCGAGCAGCTTGTAGATTTCCGCCTTCGCGCCGACGTCGATGCCGCGCGTCGGTTCGTCGAAGATAAGAATGTCGCTGTCCCTCGTGAGCCACTTGCCGATGACGACCTTCTGTTGGTTGCCGCCGGACAGGAATTTCACCCGCTGGTGAACGGTCGGCGTCTTCACCTTGAGCGTGTCGACGACCCGCTCCGACGACTCTTCGATCCGTTCTCCCCGCATCCAGCCGAGCGCATTGCGGTATTGCTTATAGGAGGCGATGGCCACGTTCGTCTTGACGTCCATGTCGACGAGCAAGCCGAAGCGCTTCCGATCCTCCGACAAGTAGCCGATGCCGAGCTTCACCGCGTCGTACGGTTCTCGGATGATCGCTTGGCGGCCATGGACGTAGAGCTCGCCGCTATCTCGCGCATCCGCTCCGAAGATCAACCGCGCGACCTCGGTTCTTCCCGCGCCCATCAGTCCCGCGAAGCCGAGAATTTCGCCTTTCTTGAGCGTGAAGCTGACGTTCTTCACCGCCGCGCCGCGGTTCAAGCCGCATGCTTCGAGCACCGTCTCGGCGTTGTCGTCTCTTGGCTTCTCGTCGACGGAATGATAGATTTCGCGCCCGACCATCAGCGAGATGATGCGGTCGATCGACGTGTCCGCGGTTTGCACCGTGTCGATGTAGCAGCCATCCCTCATGACGGTGATGACGTCGGAGATGCGCTTCAATTCGTCCATGCGGTGAGAGATGTATACGATGCCTACGCCCGCCGCCTTCAGCTTCTCGATGATCCGGAACAGCTCCTCGATCTCGCTCGTCGTCAGCGCGGCCGTCGGTTCGTCCATGATCAGCACTTCGGCGTTGTAAGAGAGCGCCTTGGCGATCTCGACCATCTGCTGCTTCGCGACGGTGAGCTCGGACACTTTGGTTCGCGGATCGATGTTCAGGTTCATGAGCGCGAACAGCACTTCCACTTGCTTGTCGAGCTTCCTGTCGTCGAGCCACAACCCGCCCAAGCGGCGCGGCTCGCGGCCGATGTAGATGTTCTGCGCGACGGTCAGGTGCGGCATCAGGTTCAGCTCCTGGTGGATGATGCTGATGCCCAGCTTCTGCGCGGCGCGCGTATTCGGAATGTCGACTTCGGTTCCCTTGTATTCGATCCGGCCCGCATCCTTCTGGTACACGCCGGTCAGCACCTTCATCATCGTCGACTTGCCGGCCCCGTTCTCACCGACGAGCGCGTGGACTTCCCCGGCGTGCAGCAGAAACTTGCACTGATCGAGCGCGCGTACGCCCGGGAACGATTTGTCGATGCCTTCCATTCGCACGAGTACTTGTCGTTCGTTCATTCGGCACCCCCTGTCTCGTGTCGTATGGGCTCATTGTACCGGGGATCGCGCGAGGGATGAATTTATTATCTTCCACAAAAAAGGTGAGAATTTTACGGTGTTGGTAGAGGGAGGGGGCGGAGTAGTGAGGGGCAGCACGAGGCGCGGTAGCCCGACTTTTCCGGGTTACTGGAGGAAATCCGACTCTGCGGGGCGCGATAGCCCGACTTTTCCGGGTTACTGGAGGAAATCCGACGCTGTGTGGCGCGATAGCCCGACTTTTCCGGGTTACCGGAGGAAATCCGATGCAGCGGGGCGCGATAGCCCGACTTTTCCGGGTTACTGGAGGAAATCCGATGCTGCGTGGCGCGATAGCCCGACTTTTCCGGGCTAATGGAGGAAATCCGATGCTGCGTGGCGCGATAGCCCGACTTTTCCGGGTTACTGGAGAACTGCCGAATCTGAGACACGCAACAGCGCGACGCAATCGAGTTACTCCGACGATATTCCGAATTTCCCACGCAATAGCGCGACGCCACCGAGTTACTCCGCCGACCTTCCATATTTCCCACGCAATAGCGCGACACCACCGAGTTACTCCACCGATATTCCGTATTTCCCACGCAATAACGCGACACCGCCGAGTTACCAACAAGCGCCCGCCAACATCACCCATCCTGCTCCCCGAATCCCCCTCCCCGACTGACGCAAAGGGATAGTGGCGCAAAGGACGACAAAAAGAAGCGAGGGCACGCCCCCGCTTCCGATTCCGCCTATATCTGCTAACTAGTCGTTGAACGGACTCACCGTCAAGCCAGCCACGCTCGCCTCGCCATTGCCGCCCGTCAGCCGGATCGTGTTCGTCGCGCCCGCCTGCAGCGGAACGGTGAAGCTCGCATAGCCCGAGCCTTCGCCACCCGACTGCAGGAAGTTAAGCAACGACCAATCCTCACCGTTCACTTCCAGCCTTAGCTTCGCCAATCGCTCTTCGGTCGCGTACCGGAAATGAAGCTCCGCTCTTCCGCCGCCCGCGCCGTCCACTTGCTCGAACTGGCAGTACGCGTCGGCCGCTTGCAGACCGGATGCGATGCCTCCGCTTAGAATGGCGCCTCCGCCTACCGCGGTAACCGCGTATTCCTTCTCGTTCGCCCGCGGAGCCGGCGGCTCGCCGACCGGACCGAAGCCGCCGACCTTCGTCTGCTCGACCGTCCGAATCGTGCCGTCTTCGTTGAAGAACAGCTTGTCGATACAGACGCTTCTGAGATTGCCTTGGTTCGAGATCTCCTGGTTATGGTAGAACATATACCATTGACCTTGGAATTCCGCGACGGAGCCGTGCGAAGTTGAGCAGCCCGTCGGCTCGAGGAATACGCCGCGGTACGTCCACGGTCCGAGCGGCTGCTCGCTCGTCGCGTACTTCATCCGGTTGTTGTCGTGCAGATTATCCGAGTACGTCAAGTAGTAAGTGCCGTTCCGTTTGAACACCCACGCGGCTTCATGGAAGTCGTCCAATCCCGTCATGTCCCGCATGCCGTCCTTAAGCGACAGCATGTCGTCGTTCAACTCGCCGCCCGCGCATCTGCCGCCTCCACCGTAATACATATAGGCCCGGCCGTCGTCGTCCACGAGCACGCACGGATCGATCATCGCGAAGCCGCCCAACCCCTCGATATAGCCGCGGTCGACGAATCCTCTGGACGGATGATCGCTTGTCGCTACCCCCATTTTCCACGTGTCGTTCCATGCCGTACCGCTCGGATGCGGATAGTAGAAGTAATACGTGCCGTTCTTGTACGCGGCGTCCGGCGCCCACATGAAGCCGCCCTCCGGCCTGCCCCACGCAACGTCGTCCGAACGAAGGATCTCGCCCTCATCCGTCCAGTTCACCATATCTTCCGAAGAATAGACGTGGTATCTGTCCATCAGATCGCAGCCTCTCGCCGGATCCATATCGTGCGAAGCATAAATATACACTTTGCCGTCGCCCCATGCGTGCGCCGACGGGTCGGCCGTGAAGATCGCCGTGATCGCGGGGTTGTGCGAAGTTGTCTTGAGACGTGCTGTCATGAATGAGTTCCTCCTACGATAATGCTGAGATTTTACTTCAAGCATATCAAGGCGGGTTGTCACTCTCCATGGGACGATATTAAACAATACAGGCGATTCGTATCGTAAAAGAAAAAACCTCCGCGAAGGAGGTTCGTGCATAAACGCGAGGTACGGTTATCTCGTCTCGGCCTTGCGGATCGCCCGCTCGACGCGTTGGCGCTTGCTGTCCTGCTCGATCCCGATCAGCCGGTCCAGGAGCGTCTCACGATATATCTGCTTGTTGCCCGCATGAACGAGCGGCAACGCGTTCTCCGCGTACATCGGCAGCTGATTCGTCGGACAACGCTTCAACTGGTCGAGCAAGAGCGGAAACGCATGCTCCGCGTAGGCATGGGTCGAGCTCAGCCTAACGAGTATTCCGAACGCGCGATCCCTCGCGATTACCGACCCGCTGTCTTCCGCCGCTTCCAGAATTGCCGGCAACAGCTCGTATACGTCGTCCGGCGACGTGAGCGCGATCGCCTCGATCGCGTTAATCGCTCCCCAAACGAGGCGGTTGTTCTTATGATCCAGCAACGAGGCGAACGTCTGCAATTCGCCGGAGATGAGCGCCGGATCGATCGCCCCGATCTCGTATAGCACCTTGATGCAATCGCTCTGGATCGCCCGGTTGGAGCCGAACAGATGACCGACGAGCTCCCTCACCGCGTTCGCGTCGCCTTCCGCCGCGATCTCCCGCGCCAAATCGATATTCGGCTCTTCGTCGTTTCGTCCGATGGACGAAGCCAGCTTCCTGATGACACCCATGTCGTCGGACTCCTCTCCGGTTAACCGGATTTCGCTTCCAAGCGATTCTCGCTCGCCACGACGACCCGGTTGCGTCCGCCACGTTTCGCTTCGTATAACGCGTCGTCCGCCGATCGGAACAGTTGCTCGGCGGCTTGCGCGTGCACGGGATAATTCGCGACGCCGATCGAGATCGTGACGCTCTGTCCCGTCGGGCTCGTCGTATCCATCATGTACGCGCGAACTTGCTCCGCGTCGTACGCTGCCGCATCGATATCGCCGTTCGGCACGAGGACGACGAATTCCTCTCCGCCCATTCTGCAGACGACGCAATCTTGGCCGAGCATGTCCTTCAACGCGCTCGCCAGGAACCGCAGCACTTCGTCTCCGACATCGTGTCCGAACGTGTCGTTGACCTTCTTGAAGTTATCCAAGTCCATGAGCAGAATCGAGAAGGGCTCCTGCTGCTCGATATGATGCGTCACGAATCGATCCAACGTCCGCCGATTGTACAGCCCCGTCAGCGGATCGGTCTGGGCTTCGCTGGTCAAATGCTCGAATTGATACCTGAAGTGTCTGACCGCCCTGCCGAACGCCTTGCTCAATTCGTTAGCCTCGTAGTTCCAGGAATGAATCCGAGGCAACTGGTCCTTATTGACTTGCGAGGGCGACAGCTGACTCGCGAATTGCGCCAGGGCGGCGAACGGAGATGCCAGCTTGCCGACGATCCAATAGATGAGGGCGATGAAGACGAGCAGCGCGGGCAGCATGTAGAGAACCAGCTTCTTGACGAGCTCTCTCGCCGACGCGAGCACCGTATCGTTAGGCGTCTGGGAGACGATGCCCCAATTCGCGGTTTCGATATAGGCGTAACTGGCGAGCATCTTCACGTCCCGCGAGTTGACGAACCGCAACTGCCCGCTAGACCGAGTCTTGACGGCTTCGATAATCGGACTGTTGGTAACGTCTTCCCCGATCCGACCGGCGTCCGGATGATAGAGCAAGACCCCCGACTCGCTCGTCACGTACGCGTACGTACCGTTCTCTTGCAAGGTCGTGTTGCCGAGAATCGTCTGGAAAATGCTCGTCTCATGCAGCCGAATCGAACCGCCGATGAAGCCTATATATTCGCCGGCGGCGTCATAGAGCGGCTGGCTAACCATAATAATCAGCTTGTTCGTCGTCTTGGACACGTACGGCTCGGAGATGAGCGGGCGGCGCTCCTTGAGCGCTTGCACCGTTCCTGCCGTATCGATCTTCGACCTGATGTTTTTAGGCGCGACGTTCGAACCTTCCACCAGATAACCGTCGCGGTCGATGACGAACACCGCGTTGAAGCTTCTATGCGTGCGTTGGAAGAGATCGAAGCGCTCGTGCAAATCCGGCCGCTTCAAATCACCGGCGATATAGCGGCCGAATTCGTTCAAGCTGTCGAACATATTGGCGAACAGCCCGTTCACGGTATCGGATATTTTGTCTACGTATACTTGGTTCAGTTGGAACGTCGTCCGCGTCAAGGAGCTTTTCTCGCTCCGGTAGCCGACGATCGCGCTGATCGTGAGCGTTACGACGACGCTTATAAGAACGATCGCGTTGACCGCGAATCTGAGCGTAAACCCTTTCTGTCCCCTCATCGTGATTACCCCTTGCTTCTAGTCTGAATGTCCTATTCGACGGCGAACGACATTTTCCCTGCCAATGCCCGATGAAATAACTTTAACTTTTCCTAGGTTTGGAAATTTGGTCTGAACGCCTTCCGAGACCGCATACAATAACGGTGACAATTGTCGTCCGACTGGAGCAACCGCGACCGACAAGAGGAGGATGCCAGCTTATGTACGACGCGCAATGGCGGGATTGGAAGCCATATGTTAGTCCTAACGACCCATGTCCGCCGATTAGAGTGAAGTGGTACGTCGTCCCGCCCAATCTATTCATTAATTATCAGCCGATGAATCTTCCGCAGTTCCCGCTGGAGGAAGCGCTGCGCAAAGGCACGTTATGGCCGGCGCTCTATAGCCCTTACCCTGCGCGCCGTAGCCCCAAAGGAGGGAAGACGAGTGGCTGAACGCCCCGAGCAAGGCGAGCGTCCCGATCCGCAGCGCAACAAGCGGGCGGAGGGAAGCGAGCGAGGGAACGCCGAATACTGCAGGGAGCTCGAGGAACTGCAGGCGGTAGACTTCGCGCTAGTCGAGCTGTCGCTCTACCTCGATACTCACCCGATGGATATGCAAGCCGTTCAGCAATTCAACCAGCTGGCGCAAAGAAGGCAACAGATCGCCGGCGCGTTCGAGTTGAAGCACGGCCCGCTCATGCAATTCGGGCATAGTTTCAGTCGGTTTCCGTGGCAATGGGTGGATACCCCGTGGCCATGGCAAGTGTAAGGGGGGCCGAGAATGTGGATCTATGAGAAAAAGCTGCAGTATCCCGTGCGTGTCAGCAAGTGCGATCCCCGCATGGCGAAATACCTGGTCGAGCAATACGGGGGAGCCGACGGCGAATTGTCCGCCGCGCTAAGGTACTTGAATCAGCGGTATTCGATACCGGATAAGGTCATTGGATTACTGACAGATATAGGAACGGAAGAATTCGCCCATCTCGAGATGATCGCCACGATGATCTACAAGCTGACGAAGGACGCGACGCCCGAGCAGCTCGAAGCCGCCGGACTCGGCCCACACTTCGTCAATCACGATCACGCGCTATATTACAACAATGCAGCCGGCGTCCCCTGGACAGCCGCTTATATTCAGGCCAAAGGCGATCCGATCGCCGACCTGTACGAGGATATCGCCGCGGAAGAGAAGGCGCGGGCGACGTACCAGTGGTTGATCGATTACACCGACGACGTCGATATTCAGGACAGCCTGAAGTTTCTCCGCGAGCGGGAGATCGTCCATTCGCTCCGCTTCAAGGAAGCGGTCGAGATTCTGAAGGCGGACCGGGAGCAGAAGAAGGTGTACTGATAGAGGTGCCGATGAATGAGAACCATTATGCGATAGTCAAACAACGGACACACCGGACCTTATTAAGCCGAATAATTACAAATGTCGAAATGTACGGACACACGTGATCTTATTTTCGTTCATCGCGAACAATTAATGGTCCGAATTGACTAATAACGACTTCTGTGTCCGCAACTGCGACTTTAAGTGGGTATTTCATCGAAATAGCTTCCCGTAGGTCCGCATCAACGTAATAAAGACCATGCATCGTCCTGCTCACGGCCGGCTGCATGGTCTTTCGTTCGTCTATCAAGTGCCACTTACGCCCGCTCCGGCGCCGAAGGCGTCTGCTGGCACGTCTCGCACACGCCGTACACCTCGAACCGGTGATTCAAGATGCGATAGTCGCCGGGAAGCTGCAGTTGCTGTTCCATCGGACAATATTCGAACGTCAGCGTCTTCTCGCAATTGACGCAAATCAGATGGTGATGATGATGGTCGAGACAGCTCCCCTTGAACTTCAGACCGCCGTCCATGAAGTAGAACTGTTCGAGCACGCCCATCTCGCTTAGCATCCTCAGATTGCGGTATACCGTCTCGAAGCTGACGCTCGGGTATATCCGGCTCATCTCGTCGTAGACGTCCTTCGGCGACAAGTACCCTTCGTTGCCGGCGAATATGTGCGCGAGCGTCTTGCGCTGATCCGTAATCCGCCAGCCGGATCGCGTCATCGCGGCGAGCATTTCCTGTTCCAAGTTCGGGTTAGACACGATGCTGCCCATCCTCTCCGGCTCGTTTCATTGAAACTTGATTTTGAAGTCGAACAGCCCGGCTTTGCGCATCGCCGAGAAGACGATGACGATGATCGGTCCGAGGAACACGCCGATGATGCCGACGAGCTCATAGCCGACGTACAAGCTGATCAAAGCTGACAACGCGCCGATGCCCACCGCGTCCCCGAGAATTTTCGGTTCGATGATGCGGCGCACGACCGTGATGACCAGGAACAGAACGATCAACCCGACTCCGATGAAGATATCGCCTACCACGAGCTGATAGATCGCCCATGGCACGAGCACCGAGCCCGTTCCGAGCACGGGCAGAATGTCGACGACGACGATCAAGAGCGCGATCGCGAGCGGGTACCCCGTACCGATAATGAGCAGCCCGATGAACGAAATGATATACGTTACGACGCTCAGCAGCAATTGGGCTCGCAAGAAGCCGAATACCGATTTCCGAAGGCTGACGAGCACTTCCTCGACCTGGCCCTTCGATTTGTCCTCGAACAGGTTGAGGAACGAGGTTTTCATCATCGGCATGCTGAGCGTGAACAGGTACACGGCAACGAGATAGACGATGAAGAAAATGAAGATATCCGGAACGCCGGAAACGAAGCCTACCAACCCCGCGGATACGTTCGTCGCAAGCGAGCCGAGCGCGTCCGTCAGATTGGTTAGCCAATCTTCCAATTGATCGGGAACCGGAGCTGCTCCTCCGCTCGTGTAGCTCTGCAGGTCTTCCAGCAAGTCTTTGATGTATGTACTGGCGTTATCGAGAATATCCGGCGTCTTCTTCAGGAAGTCGGCGAACTCGTTCACGAGCTTGATGCCGATGAGCGCCATTAAGCCGAGCAGGACGATGGTGAAGATCGTGCTGCTGATCGTCGATGCCACGAGGCGGTTCATCTTCGCCTTCCTGATCATCAACGTCGTTAACGGCTCTAGGAAAATAGCGGTGACGAGCGCGAGCAGGAATGGCGCCCCCACCGTGAATAATAGATACAAGAATACGACCGACGAAGCTAACAAGGCTATCGTTCTAATCGGCATTTCCGTTCCCCTCTCTCGAACCGGCTCTCCCCGCCGGTTACTCCCGTTCCTGGCTCGGTACGGCTTCATCCGCCGCAACGGGCGTTTTCGCGCGATAAATATGGACCCTGACGACGCGAAGCCGTTCCGTCTGCGCGATTTCGAACGTGAACCCCTGATAGGTCACTTTCTGCCCCTTATCGACGTTGCCCTCCAGATGGTTGAACATCCAGCCGCCGATCGAATCGACTTCTTCGTCCTCGATCGATAAGCCGAGCAGATCGTTGACTTCCTCTATGAGCATACGCCCGTCCACCGACGTTAATTCCCCTTTGACGACGACGCTCGGAAGCTCGTCGTCGAATTCGTCGTGGATCTCGCCGACGATCTCTTCCATGATCGTCTCCGCGGTCAGCATGCCCGCGGTTCCGCCGTATTCGTCGATGACGATGGCGAGCTGGGACTTCTTCCGTTGCATCAGCTTGAGCACCTTGCTGATCTCCATCGATTCGGGAACGCTCAGGATCGGCCGAAGCAGCTTGCTCAGGTCCTGCCCTTGCTCCGGGGATGCCATGAGGAGATCCGTAATGTGGACGAACCCGATAATCTGGTCTTTGTCCTCTACCCCGACCGGGTACCTCGTATGCTTCGTCGCATGCACGAGCTTCAAGTTGTCCTCTAACGATTGGCTCACGAACAGGCAGTCCATGTCCGTGCGCGGCAACATCACCTCGCGGGCAACCCGGTCGGCGAATTCGAACACGTTATCGAACAGCGTCATCTCGTCCTTGTCGATAATGCCCGTCTTGGCGCTCTGGTTCATCAGAATGCGGATCTCTTCCTCCGTATGCGCCGCGTCGTGCTCGCTGGCGGGTTCTACGCCGACCAACTTGAGCAGCCGGTTCGCCGTTCCGTTCAGGAACCAGATGACCGGTTGGAACAGCCGATAGAAGAGGTGCAGCGGCCAGGACAGCCATAGCGATACGCCGACGGACCGTTGAATGGCCAGCGACTTCGGAGCCAGCTCGCCGAGCACGATATGCAGGAACGTAATGATGCAGAAGGCGAACGCGAACGCGATCGGGTGGATGATGTCCGGATTCGTCACGCCGAAATCGTGCATGATCGGCTCGATGATCAGGTCGGCGAGCGCCGGCTCCCCGACCCAGCCTAATCCGAGCGAAGCCAGCGTAATGCCGAGCTGGGTCGCCGACAAATACGCGTCGAGCTTCCGATTGACCTTAAGCGCGTATTTGGCGCGAACGTTGCCTTCGTTGCTTAGTTGCGTAAGCCGCGTTTGCCGCACCTTAACGAGCGCGAATTCGGACGCGACGAAGAACCCGTTCAAAAATACGAGGAAAATAACGAGAAGCATATTCCATACGATCGGTCCCCATTGCAACTCTTCCAACTTATATCCAACTCCTCGTCAGCTTGCGTCCCATCGGACGATGTTCATCTTCAGAGAATCGCTCTCCTGCTCATGAAGTCGGCGCCTTTGTAATACATGTCGCCTACGAGCAGATTCGGTCCGCAGCAGCTCGCTTCCGGACAGTGGCAATTGATCGCGCGTTGCATCGGATGGTTCTGCCATTGTTCGAACACGTCGTCCAACCGGTTCGACTTGATATTGCCGAACGGCGGGATCGACGCGAAATCCGTAACGTAGACGTCTCCGCTGAACAAATTCACGTTCACCCGGTTGCGTCCGTCCGGATCGTTGCGGACGGTTACGTTAGGTTCTGCCATTAACCGCTTTACTAGTCCGCGTTCTTCCGGATTGTCCGAGCAAGCGAAGAACGGAAGCGTGCCGAACAGCATCCAGACGTCCTTGTCGCGACGATCGAGCAGCGCCTGTACGGATGCCCGCATCTGATCTCGCGTAATGGCCGGTAGACCGGACGCGAACGAGCTCGGATACATCGGGTGAACCTCGTGACGCTTGCATCCCATCCCGACGATCAGATCGTGAATGTCGGCGATTCGCTCATGCGTGCGGTAATTGATCATCGATTCGGCGGATACGAACAAGCCGCCCTCCGACAGTCTGCGCGCGTTGTCAATCATTCGTTCGTACAGCTTCGAAGTCGTCTCCGCCCTGACGTTGCGACCGGACTTCGCGAAGCCGATCCGGTGAAAGTCTTCCGCCTCTGTATAATTGAAAGAGATATGCATGACGTCAAGATACGGCGCGATCATCTCGTAACGTTCGTAATCGAGCGTTACGTTGGAGTTCAATTGCGACCGGATGCCCCGTTGTCGCGCGTATTTCAATAACGGCAGCATAATGCCGGTAATCGTCTCCATGCGGAACGTCGGCTCGCCGCCGGTCAGGCTGATCGTCTCCAGATGCTCCAGCTCGTCCAATCTGCGGAACACGAGATCCATCGGGATATGCGGCGCTTCTACCATCGTCAAGCTATCGCCTACCGCGCAATGCTCGCATCTCATATTGCACAGATGGGTAACCGTGAATTCGACGCTCGTCAATCGATGCCTCCCGTGCTGGCGCAGCGACCGGATCGGATCCCACGGATCGTATTCCGGCGAGAGCGGCTTCCAACCGGACGGCGGCGCGAATCGGGCCGACGCGGAAGGATAGGTGAAACCTTGCATGTTCAGTGCTCCTGTCTACAATGTCGTTACTCGTATTGTACCGGGCGGAAGGCTCCCAATGCAAACCGACTTTCCCTTGAACAGCTTGAACTGTAAGGGAAAGTCGGTTATCGGGGTTTATGCGGGCAACGAATCGGCGCCTTGTCCTCCCAATTCGATCGAGACGATCAGCACGTTCAGATGCTTGGACAGGTCCATGTCGAACGGAGCGGCCAGGTCCGCGCCGTCTTCGTCCGTAATGACCCGAACGATCGGCCGATGGGCGACGGCGGAATTAATATCGACGACGACGGCGATTTGACCCGTGTTCAGCTTCACGGTAATGCCGATCGGGTAGATCGCGACCTTATCGCGGAACAGCTTAAGCATGTCGGTGTCGTACAGCGTATCGCTGCCGGTATACAGCACCTCGACGGCTTGATGCGGCAGCATCGCGTCCTTGTAGATCCGGTGGCTGGTCATTGCGTCGTACGAATCCACGATGCCGATCAGCTTGGCGAAATCGTGAATGTCGCCGCCTTTCAGACCGCGCGGATAACCGCTGCCGTTAATACGCTCGTGGTGTTGGTAGGCGCAATGCGCGGCGATGAGAGGAATGTTCGGCTCGTCCTTGAGCAGATAGTACCCTCTCTCCGTATGGCGTTTCATCTCGTCGTACTCTTGCTTCGAGAGCGCGCCGGGCTTCAGCAGCACCTGCATCGAGATTTGCGTCTTCCCGACGTCGTGCAGCATCGCGCCGATGCCGAGGGTCATGAGCTGCTCGTGATCGTAACCGTTCGCGATGCCTAGCAATGAAGTGTATACGCAGACGTTCAAAGAGTGCGTGAACAAATAATGGTCGACCGTGTGCATGTTCATCAGCATGATCATCGCGTCGCGATTGCTTCCGAGCTCGTCCATGATGGCGTTCATCGATTGGCGTATGGCGCGTCCCACGTAGGGATACGTGACCGACTTGCGTCTGGCGGGCTGATCGACGAACTCCCGGAAGGCGAGGCGGATCGCTTGCATCGATTGACGCTGCGTCTCCTCCGAGATGAGCTCGGGCACCGACACGCCTTCCGTCCGGGCATCTTGCACGTACAAGAAATGAATGCCGCAACTGCCTAATCTTCGGATCAGCGCGCTCGTTAACTCGACGCCTTCCGCCAACAGCACGATGCCATCGTCAGAGTAAATTTTTTTGGCCAGCTTCATGCCCGGCCGGCATAACGAAATCGGCACCATGCGCATTCGTAACGATTCCCCCTTTGCCTCGAAGTCGTGTCTAATGTGAATGTAAGATATTTCCGACGTCAAGACAAGGCTTTATGGAAAATTATTCGACGCTTTTCGTCAAAATCCCCGTTTATCTGAGAACGAACCAGTAGAAAAAAGCAGCGAGAGCGAACCGATACCAGGCGAAATAGCGGAGCTTGATCTTCTGAAGCATTCTAAGGAAAGCGACGACGACTAGCCACGCCACGACGAACGATACGACGAAGCCGGTCGCCAGGAACCCGAGGTCGATCGCGCCGGAACGGAATTGATCGATGTTCGACAGCAGCTCGTACCCGGTCGCGACCGTCATGATCGGAATGGCGACGAAAAACGAGAAGTCCGCCGACGCCCGGTAGCTAAGACCGGACAGCATGCCCGCCGCCATCGTCGAACCCGAACGCGAGAAGCCCGGCCACAGCGCGGATACGCACTGGACGATGCCGATGATGAGCGCTTGCTTGTAAGTGATGTCGTCCATCGTCTCGGACGTCCGCTTGATTCGGCCGGAATCGTAGAGCGCCTCGGAAATCCACATGTAGATACCGCCGACGACGAGCGCCCAGAGTACCGGCGCCGCATGGAAGGCGTCGTCCTTTACGTAGTCGCGGAACAGGAAAGCCGCGCCGAGCGGGGGCACGATCGCGAGCGCGACGTGCAGCAGGTTAAGCCGGCGCGCCGGGAAGGCGTCTACCGACAGTCCCTTGACCGCTTCCTTGCGTCCGATGCCGAACACTTGCAAGATCTTGTTCCGGTAGACGAGCGAGATCGCCAGAATCGCCGCGAACTGGATAATGATCTCGAACGTCTTCAGTTCCTCCGGCGCAACGTCGTAACCGAGCAACTTGTTCGTCAGGATCATATGGCCCGTGGAAGATACGGGCAGGAACTCGGTCAAGCCTTCTACGATGCCTAGAATGATGGAATCGAACCAATGCAGCATGTTGCCTTGTCACTCCTCTGAATAGGTATATCCGTAACGACTACTTCGCGAAACGCCTTCGCGGGCGTCGGCAGTCGCGGACGAGCGCTTCGTCGTTAAGAGCCAGCGATAACGCATCCCGGATGAAATCCGGAAGATAGTAGCGAACGTCGGTGCCTTCCTTCAAGCCGAGGTATCCGACTCCGAACGTGAACATGTCGAGCGTGCCGACGACGTACGTCCGATCTTCCCGCAACGGTTCTCCGTCGATGCTCGCGGAGACGACGCGTTGATACGGGGGGCGCCCTTCGTCGATCGTTGCTTCGATTCCGTCCATGCACAGCGTTCCGAGCACTTTGCCCCGGAAGCCGAAGCCGCGGATTTCCAGCCCGTAATAGTCCGGGAGCAGGCTTTCCTCCAGCGTCCGTACGATCTGCCGTCCGCTAAGCTTGATCGTGCACGGATTAACGGGGGACGGACATAGCGCGTGAATCGTCTCCGCCGTCACGGGTCCGGCGGGCAAGCCGTCCAGCAACTGGCCGGCGTTCACGAGGCTAAGCTGGGCGCCCGTCGCCCGCCGCACCGCGCAGGCGAGAAGCGTCGCGAGCGGAGATTCCTCGAACGGATGATGCGGAAGCGGCTCGGATAGGTTCGCGATGCTCCGATTCATCCGCTCGCGGGCCGCCGCGCGATGATCGGCGACGATCCGCTCCGCAATCGGATCCGAAGGATAATCGTCCGTCGGCAAGCTGCCTCCCGCTACGGAGACGCGCCCGTCATCCAACCCGACCGTAAGCTCGAGATGTCCGATGTATTGGCCGTACTTCCCGGCCGCGCAGATCGCCGTTGCGCCCACTTGCGCGGGCGTCTCCAGCAAATGATGCGTATGGCCGCCGAGAATGAGATCGATGCCTTCGATCTCCGCGGCGAGACGCTCGTCGTACTTGAGTCCGAGATGGGAGAGCACGATCAGGACGTCGACGTTCGGACGAAGCTCGGTGACGCGGAAACGAGCGACGGAAATCGGGTCAAGCGATTCCCAACCGAGCAGCCGGTAATAGTCGTGGTACGCGGCGGTTAAGCCGACGACGCCGATACGCACACCCGCTTTGACGGTCGTCCACGTCGGTTGCATCCATGCCGGCGGTGTACCGGTCTCCTTCAGGATCATGTTCGCGCAGACGACGGGAATTCGGAAATCCGCGTACAACGCGGCAAGCTGCCCCGTCGTATAGGTCAATCCTTCGTTATTGCCGATGAGCACGGCGTCGTAACCGATGCGCTCGAGCAAGCCGCGGTTCACGAATCCGTCCGTGCCTTCCGTCTCCAAGCTGAAGCGGTCCAGGAAATCTCCGCAGTCGAGCAACAGCAGCCGATCTTCGCCTACGCTCGACCTCACGCCGTCGACGTAAGCGGCGATTCGCGAAGCGGCTTCGAAATGGCTATGGATATCGTTCGTGTGCAGCAGCGTCAACGTCGTCTCCCGAGCCCTCATCGAACCCTCCTCGGCATATGGCGATGGCCGTAGCTCGCGTCGTCCCCGAGCGCGGCGTCGGAGACGAAGACGATGGCCGCGACGCTCTTGACGTTCAGGCAAGCGCTCGTTCCGTCGGGTACGTATAGCCTGAGCGGCCCGCCCTTCGCGAGCGGTTGTCCGTCGATCGCGTATTGGAATAGCGCGCCTTCCAGCTGCGAAGCGGGAATGACCGCTTCAAAACCGTCTTCGGCGCGCACGAGCAGATGCGTGATGGCAGGTTGCCGGAAGGACGCATACCATGCCCGCAGTCCGAAAGCTTCGCCCGGCGCGTTCGGCACCCGGGTCGAAGCGGCGAACGACTCGCCCGCGCTCTCGCGCATCGATAGCGGGTTCGTCGTCATCTGACGACCGTCTATGAAGGTAACGATAACTTTATCGGACGACATCTTCTCTCCTAACCGCCGATCTGCGACATTCGCCGCTCCGTCGGCACGTGGCTCAGTTTCTCTCCGGCAAGCAGCGCGGCCATCTCGTGGTTCTCCGGCTTAATGTCCATCGCCTTCAGGAACAACCGGTCCATCGCTTCCGCCGATCCTAGCGCTTGCCGAACGTTCAATTCGTCGACCCAATAGAGGCAAGGCTTGATGTTGCCGTCCGCCGTCAACCGCAGCCGATTGCAGCTCTTGCAGAATTGGTCGCTGATCGGGTGAATGAGACCGAACGTGCCCGCGCCCCCTTCGATCCGCCAATTCTCGGACGGGCCGCTGCCCTGCGGACCCTCGACCTGCCGAAGCTCGTAGCCGAGACGCTCGGCTTCCTCCAACACGCGAGTGAGCGGCAAGTAATGGTTGCGCCAACTCGCATCGTCGTGTCCGATGGGCATATATTCGATGAAGCGGATGTGGAGCGGCTGTTCCTTCGCCAGCTTCAAGAACGTGCCGATCTCGTCTTCGTTGACGCCTTTCAGTAATACGCAATTCAGCTTGATCGGCGTCAATCCGGCTTCGGCTGCCGCTTCTACGCCTTCGAGCACTCTATTCAGGTCGCCTCGGCGGGCGATGAATTTAAACCGGGTCGCGTCTAGCGTATCCAAGCTGATGTTGACGCGGCGCAAGCCCGCTTCCTTCAGCTTCCTCGCTTGCGGCGCGAGCAATATGCCGTTCGTCGTGAGGGAGATGTCCTCTACGCCGGGCAACGCGGACAAGCCCGCGATCAATTCGTCCAAGTTCGGTCTGACGAGCGGTTCTCCGCCCGTAATGCGGAATTTGCGAATGCCGCTGCGCGCGGCGGACGCGGCGACTTCTACGATCTGGGCGTAAGAGAGCAGCTTCTCTTGCTCCATGAACACCATGCCCTCCTCGGGCATGCAGTAGAGACATCGCAAATTGCAACGATCCGTAACCGATATTCGCAAATAGGTGTGCGTTCTTCCGAATCGGTCGACCAAAGCCGGCATCTCATCCACTCCTTCATGCCATCTCGATCAGGCAGTCGCTATGCCTATAGCATAACATTTTCACGGTCGATATGGTATGCTTGGGTGAAGCAAAGTCTACCGATTACGGAAGGAAGTAGAACATAGAGATGACACAACATTGGTCGATCGCGCTGTTCGCCGGAATCGCCGATCGCATGGGCGAACGCGTCCTCCGCTTGGAATGGGAGGAATCCGTTCTCAGCGTCGCCGAAGTCAAACGGCGCCTGATGGAGCTGCACGGCGAGCATGCCGACCTGATCTCCCTCTGCTTCATGGCGCGCAACCGCGCTTACGTGAACGACGACGCGACCGTCGGCGTCTTCGACGAGCTCGCCCTGCTCCCGCCCGTGTCCGGCGGAAGCGACGAACAGCCGTCGGCCGCCGCTTCGCGCGCGCGACGGTACGTCGTCCAGCAGGACCCCATCGACGTGAACGAGGCGACGTCCGGCGTCTATCATCCCGACCATGGCGCGACGATCGCGTTCATCGGAACGACGCGGGAATGGACGCGCGGCAAACGCACCGTCACGCTCGAATACGAGGCGTACGAGCCGATGGCCGTGTCCGCCATGGAGAGCATCGGCGAGGAGATCGGCGAACGTTGGCCGGGTACGCTGACGGCGATCTTCCATCGCATCGGTACCGTTGGTATCAAAGAGATCAGCGTCGTCATCGCGGTATCCTCCCCTCACCGCGCGGATGCCTACGAGGCGAGCCGTTACGCGATCGAACGGCTGAAGATGACCGTTCCGATCTGGAAGAAGGAAATTTACGAGGACGGCACGGAATGGAAAGGCCATCAACTCGGCCCTTGGGATCCGCTGGCCGCTTACGAAGGATAGGAGGCGACCGTTCCGATGCAGCAGCCCTTGCTCCCGCCGGAGCAGCGTTACGCCCGCCAAATCCGGTTCCCGGCGATCGGCCCTAACGGTCAGCGCCTGTTGGGCGAAGCCCACGTCGCCATCGTCGGCGTCGGCGCGCTCGGCTGCGTGACCGCGAACCATCTCGCTCGAGCCGGAATCGGCAAGCTGACGCTCATCGACCGCGACGTCGTCGATCTGAGCAACTTGCAGCGCCAGTTGCTGTATGACGAATCCGACGCCATCGCGGGCAAGCCCAAAGCGGCAGCGGCGGCCGCGCGGCTCGCCGCCGTCAATCGCGATATTCGGATCGAAGCGCATATCGCCCATCTGTCCGCGGACAACGCGGAGACGCTGCTGCGGCACGCGAACCTCATCATCGACGGCAGCGATAATTTCGCCGTTCGCTACCTGGTCAACGAAGCGAGCGTCAAGCACGGAATCCCTTGGATCTACGGGGGAGCGGTTGCGAGCTCCGGGATGACGATGACCGTTATTCCCGGCGAGACGCCGTGCCTCTCTTGCTTGTTCCCCGAGCCTCCGGCCGGCGGTTCGCTCGATACGTGCGAGACGGCCGGCGTGCTGGCGCCGATCGTCGATACGATCTCGTCGATTCAGGCGATGGAAGCGATCAAGCTGCTGAGCGGCAACGCGAAGGCGTTGCACGGCGATCTGCTGCAGATCGACTTGTGGCATTCGCAGTGGCAATCGTTGTCCGTTCGCGACGCCAGGAGAACGGATTGCCCCGTATGCGGGCAACGCCGATTCGAGTCGTTGGACGGCGAGCGCGAGGAGTCGGCCGCCGTATCGTTATGCGGCAGGAACACGATCCAGATCCAACCGACGCGGCCGCTCGCCTATTCCTTGGCCCGATTCGCGGCTAGATGGGAAGCGATCGGCGACGTGGAGCACAACGAATATCTCGTTAAGCTACGGCGCGCAGGCACGCCGGATTTCGTTCTTTTCGCCGACGGGCGGGCATTGATCATGGGTACCGACGACGCGACGCTCGCACGTAGGTTATATACGGAACTGTTAGGAGAATGATGCCAAAACCTATTGCAAGTAAACGCTTTAGTTGGTAGCATAGAGACGAAACACCTATTAGCGAATTTTGTCAATCGATCGAAACTACTGTCGAGGTGCGACATGCGGGTACATATCACGGACGTACGATCAGGCGACCGGTTAACGGAAGATATATTCAATTCGTTCGGTTTGCATGTCCTCTCCAAGGGAGCTACCCTCAACGAGAGAGAGCTATCCCGTCTTTTCCAGCATCAGGTCGACTTCGTCGAGATCGAACACAGGGCGGGGGCCCAGGCCGCACCGGAGCCTTCCGGATACAATCCGCTGTTAAGGCCTTTATATCACGATGCGGTCGCGGGCGCCGAGCAATTGTTCGAACGCGCGCTGACCGACGGCAAGATCTACGAGGAAGACGTCAAGGAGAGCTTCCAGCCGCTCGTCGAGAACTTCAAGACGGAACGCGACGTCGTGTCGCTGCTGCTCCTCTTGAACAGCCAAGACGACTATACGTACCAACATTCCGTCCAGGTCGGCATGCTCAGCTATTATATCGCCAGATGGATCGGCTGGGACGAGGAAGATACCGTACGCGCGGGCAAAGCCGGCTTCCTTCACGATATCGGCAAATGCAAAATTTCCGACGCGATCTTGAACAAGCCGGAGAGGTTGACGAACGAAGAATTCTCCGAAGTGAAAAACCACCCGAAATACGGGTACGACATTCTGAAGTCGTCCATCGAAGACGCCGGTATCGCGCTAGCCGCGCTGCAGCATCACGAGCGGATGGACGGAACGGGCTACCCGCTCGGCCTGAAAGGCGACCAGATTCATCCGATCGCGAGAATCGTCGCCGTAGCCGACGTCTATAGCGCGATGATCTCTTCCCGCGTATACAGCGAGAAGCGCGACCTGCTCATCGTCTTGAAGGAAATGCACGAGTTGAGCTTCCAAGCGCTCGATCCAGAGATCACGCATACGTTCATTCGCCACATGATTCCGAACTTCATCGGCAAGAAGGTCGAGCTGACGAACGGGGAAATCGGCACGATCGTCATGTCCAATCCGACCGATTACTTCCGTCCGTTGATCAAGTTGGACGACGACAGTTTCTGCGACCTTTCCGCGGAGCGGAAGCAAGAAATCAAACAAATCTATATGTAACCGGCAAGGGCGGCGCCATCGCATGGCACCGCCCTTTTTTTGTGCCGAACTCCATCTAGAACAACCGTTTGGCGTACAGGAACGTGTCTTTCCAATACGGTTTGTTAATATCGGTCAGCTGCACGCCGTCCTCGGGTTTCGGACTCGCGTGAATCATCTGGCCGTCGCCGTAATACATGCCGACGTGTCCGACCGTCTCGTTGCTCTTGAATCGGCCCGGCACGTAGAAGAACAGCAGGTCCCCTTGCCTGAGCTGGTCGCGGTCGATCTGCTTCCCTCGTTCCGCCTGCTGTCTGGCCAATCTAGGCAAGTCCATTCCGTACTTATCGTAGACGTATCGGACGAACGTCGAACAATCGAACGTGCCGGACTCGCCGTACGACTCCGCTCCGAATTCGTATTTAACGCCCATATACTTCTTGGCGAACGAGATCATGTCTTCGCGGTCGGATTCGGCGATAGCGGCTTTCGCTCGCATATGGCCCGGCTTCGGCATGACGTTCGTAGGAGCCGCCGCTGGCTCGTCCTTGAAGTCCAAGTCCCCGCCTCGGACGCCCGTCTCTTCAGGAGTCGGCTTCGGGAAGAAAGCGACCTGCTCGGATTCCACGGCGAATACCGTGACGTCGCCGAATAGCGGCTTCAACCCGTCTACGGGAACGTAGAGGGCATTGCCCTCCTTAACCGCCGGCGCCGGCAACTTGATGTTCTTATCGGCCAGATCCACGTTGCTCTCGCCCGTGCGGAACTTCCACGCCGGATCGTTGTCTCCGACGCCGTAGCTTCCGTCGCGAAGCCATGCCCCATGATAGCCCGTAGCCTTAGCGAAATCGTCGAGCGAGACGTACGGCGCGTTCTGAATCGTCTTGATCGGCACGATGTGGCGACCTTCCGTTAAATCCTCGGGAGCTCCGCCGTTCGACTGCACCTTGACCGGTCCGGAATGTTGCTTCAGATCTTTCGTATCCCCCGGATTGTCCGTGCAGCCCGACAATAACAGGGCTCCTATGGCGATCGTAAGCAGCTTGCTTGTCCTCATACGGCGTTCGTCGCCTCCCTAATCGTTCATGCTCCATTAGGATGCGGCGGGCGATTCGGATTTATTCCGCGGGGCTCGCGGGCCGGATGTGGTGCGTCAAGAGATTCAGTCTCCTTACGCTGCTGTTACGGTCCCGAATTCTGAATGGTTAACCCTTAATAAGGTGAATTCGGGACCGTAAAGGCAGGCACTTCGTTCTTCAGGAGACTGATCTCTTTCCTTCCATCTTCCGCCCGCTCGCTTAATGGGTGTAAAAAAGCTCCCGGCGTTAATTCACCGGGAGCCCAATCTAAACATTAAATTAACCGATCGAGCCTTCCATCTCCAGCTTGATGAGACGGTTCATCTCTACCGCGTACTCCATCGGAAGTTCCTTCGTGAACGGCTCGATGAAGCCCATGACGATCATCTGAGTCGCTTCGGCGTCCGTCAATCCGCGGCTCATCAAGTAGAAGAGCTGGTCCTCGGATACTTTGGAGACGGTCGCTTCATGCTCGAGCACGATGTTGTCGTTGAAAATCTCGTTGTACGGAATCGTGTCGCTCGTCGACTCGTTGTCGAGGATGAGCGTGTCGCACTTGATGTTCGCCTTCGCGCCTTCCGCCTGACGGCCGAAGGATGCGAGACCGCGGTAAGTGACTTTGCCGCCGTGCTTGGAGATCGACTTCGATACGATCGTCGACGTCGTGTCCGGAGCGAGGTGGATCATCTTGGCGCCCGCGTCTTGGTGCTGGCCTTTGCCCGCGACGGCGATGGAGAGTACCATGCCTTTCGCGCCGCGGCCTTTAAGAATGACCGCAGGGTATTTCATCGTCAGCTTGGAGCCGATGTTGCCGTCGACCCATTCCATCGTCGCGTTCTCTTCCGCGACCGCGCGCTTCGTGACGAGGTTGTAAATGTTCGGAGCCCAGTTCTGGATCGTCGTGTAACGGACGCGCGCGTCCTTCTTCACGATGATCTCGACGACCGCGCTATGCAGCGAGTTCGTGCTGTAGATCGGCGCCGTGCAGCCTTCGACGTAGTGGACGAAGCTGCCTTCGTCGGCGATGATCAGCGTGCGCTCGAATTGGCCCATGTTCTCGGAGTTGATGCGGAAGTACGCCTGCAACGGAATTTCGCATTTGACGCCCTTCGGCACGTAGATGAAGCTGCCGCCGGACCATACCGCGCTGTTCAGAGCGGCGAACTTGTTGTCCGTCGTCGGAACGACGGTCGAGAAGTATTCCTTGACGATCTCGGGATATTCGCGAAGCGCCGTGTCCATGTCCGTGAACAGAACGCCTTGCTTCTCGAGATCTTCCTGCATGCTGTGGTAGACGACCTCGGACTCGTACTGAGCCGATACGCCGGCGAGGAACTTCTGCTCCGCTTCCGGAATGCCCAGCTTATCGAACGTCGCCTTGATCTCTTCAGGCACTTCTTCCCACGTCTTGCCTTGCTTCTCGGACGGTCTAACGTAGTACTGGATGTCTTCGAAATCCAGATCGTCCATGTTGCCGCCCCAACGAGGCATCTCCATCTTGCGGAATTGCTCCAGCGCCTTCAGGCGGAACTTGAGCATCCACTCCGGTTCGCCCTTGATTTCCGAGATCGTGCGGACGACTTCCTCCGTCAATCCTTTACCGGATTGGAAAATCGCCTTGTGCTCGTCGCGGAAGCCGTATTTATACTCTTCGAACTCCATCTCTTTCGCCATTTGCGCTCACTCCTTTGTTTACCCGTATGATTCGCTTTATTGTTCGATGCCTTCGTGCTTGCCGTGCCCGTGCTCCACGCCTTTGCGGAGCGCGTTCCATGCAAGCGTCGCGCATTTGATTCTGGCAGGAAATTTATTGACGCCCGACAACGCTTCGATATCTTCGTATTCCTCGAACTCGACGTTCTCGCCCTTCATGAGCGAGGAGAACTTGTCGGCCATCTTCAATGCTTCGTCTGCGGTCTTGCCCTTCACCGCGTCCGTCATCATCGAAGCCGACGACATGCTGATCGAACAGCCTTCTCCCGTGAACTTCGCGCCTTTGACGATGCCGTCCTCGATCTGCAGCTGCAGCGAGATGCGGTCGCCGCAAGTCGGATTGTTCAAGTTCACCGTTACCGAGCCTTCGTCGAGCTCGCCGCGATTGCGAGGGGTTTTGTAATGGTCCATGATGACGCGGCGGTACAGATCGTCTAGTTGGCTCATACGAAAAACTCCTTTGTCCGGATGAGCGATTGCGCGAGCCGGTCGATATCTTCTTCGGAATTGTACAGATAAATGCTCGCTCTCGCCGTCGCGCTCACCTTCAGCCAGCGCATCAGCGGTTGGCAGCAGTGGTGACCAGCCCGTACGGCGATTCCCTCGGTGTCGAGCACCGTGGCGACGTCGTGCGGATGCACGTCGCCGAGATTGAACGTCACGAGTCCGGCTCGCTCTTCGCGCGGTCCGTAGATCGTAATGCCGTCGATGGCGGACAGACTGTCGAGCGCGTAACGGGTCAGCTTCTTCTCGTGCTTGTCGATGTTATCGAGCCCGATCTCCTCGAGGAAATCGATCGCGGCGCCCAATCCTACCGCGCCGGCGATAATCGGAGTGCCGCCTTCGAACTTCCAAGGCAGCTCCTTCCAAGTCGAATCGTGCAGCTCGACGAAATCGATCATCTCGCCGCCGAATTCGACCGGCTCCATCCGCTCGAGCAGCTGCGCCTTGCCGTACAATGCGCCGATGCCGGTCGGGGCGCACATTTTATGGCCCGACAGCGCATAGAAATCAACGTCTAGCGCCTGCACGTCGACCTTCAGGTGCGGCGTGCTCTGCGCGCCGTCGACGACGATGATCGCGCCGTTCTTGTGAGCGATCTTGGCGACTTCGGCGATCGGGTTGATTGTCCCGAGCACGTTCGAGATGAACGTCATCGAGACGATCTTCGTCCGCTCCGTCACCGTGCTCTCGACGTCCGCCAAGCTGATCGTGCCGTCCGGCTGCAGCGGGATGTACTTGAGCGTCGCTCCCGTCGCCTTGGCGGCTTGCTGCCAAGGAATCAGGTTGCTATGGTGCTCCATCGGCGTGATGACGATCTCGTCGCCTTCGCGAAGCGTCTGGCGCGCATAGCCCGATGCCACGATGTTGAGCGCGGTCGTCGTTCCCCGGGTGAAAATAATCTGCCGGGAGGCCGGCGCGTTAATGAACCGCGCGACTTTCTCCCTGGCGCCCTCGTAAGCGTCCGTCGCCCGGGAGCCGAGCGTGTGGACGCCGCGGTGCACATTGGCGTTATCCCACTCGTAGTAACGTTTGACCGCTTCGATGACGGCACGGGGCTTCTGCGTCGTCGCCGCGTTATCCAAATAAACGAGCGGATGTCCGTTAATGTCCTGATTCAGGATCGGAAATTCCGCCTTGAGCGCCTTGGCATCCATCCTTATCCCAGCTTTCTTTCGAGAATGCGGTGAAGCTGCTCGCGCAACCCTTCGAGCGGAATTTCGGAGACGACCGGGTCGAGGAAACCGTGAATGATGAGGCGTTCCGCTTCCGTCCGGGTAATGCCGCGGGACATCAGGTAGTAGACCATGTCCGGGTTCACTTGTCCGACGCTGGCCGCGTGGCCCGCCTTGACGTCGTCTTCGTCGATGAGAAGAATCGGATTGGCGTCGCCGCGCGCTTTCGGGCTGAGCATGAGCACCTTCTCCGTCTGTTGACCGTTCGCCTTGGTCGCGCCGTGTTCGATCTTCGTCACGCCGTTAATGATCGCGCTCGCTTCTTCCTTCATGACGGCGCGCGTAATCATGTCGCTCTCGGAAGAGCGGCCGAAGTGCACCGCTTGCGTCGTGATGCTCATGCGCTGGCTGCCTCTGCCGACCGTGATGATCTTGGAGTCGGACGTGGAGCCGTTGCCTTTCAGAACCGACTTCGTATCGGTGACCGTATTGCCGTTGTGCAAGTCGCCGATAATCCATTCCACGCGCGAATCGTTATCGAGCGTCGCGCGGCGGTATGCGATGTCGATCGCGCTCGCGTCCATGTGGTGAACGGAGGCGTAACGGACTTGCGCGCCAGCCTTGGCGAACACTTCGACCGCGCTGTTGTGCAGCAAAGTCGACTCGGTCTGCGGCAGCAGCGTAGCGACTTGCTCGACGAACGAGACGTTGCTGTGTTGGTCGGCGATGACCAGGATATGCGGCATGAACGTCGCTTCCGCGTCGTCGGCGAACAAGAGCGCTTGAATCGGCTCTTCGATGACGACGTCCTTCGGCACGTAGAGGAATACCCCGCCGTTCCAGAGCGCCGCGTGAAGCGCGGCAAGCTTATGTTCGTCCTTCGCGTACAACGTCATGAAATGTTTGCGGAGCAAATCCTCGTGCGTGCGAGCCGCTTCTTCCAGGCTCGACAAGACGACGCCTTTCGCCTTCAGCTCGTCGGACAGACGGGTGAAGACCACGGAAGAATTGTGCTGTACGATCAGCGCGCCCGTCTGTTCCTGCGGCAGCAATTCGGTAATCGCGGCCGGCAAGTCCGCGGCGGACGAGACGACGGTACCCGGACGGTTCGAACCGTATTGGTCGAGCGTCCAGCGTTGCAACGGCATCTTCT
The DNA here is from genome assembly GCF_042675445.1 of Cohnella sp. GCM10027633. Lineage (NCBI taxonomy): Bacteria > Bacillati > Bacillota > Bacilli > Caryophanales > Paenibacillaceae > Cohnella > Cohnella sp. GCM10027633. The sequence goes on from NZ_JBHTGV010000006.1 coordinate 64,396, forward strand.
CCGGTTTCGGCAGCTCCAGCTTCGCGGCCAGGTCGGCTGCGGCTTCGCGCCATTCGATCAGCCACGCGGGCTCGTTCTTGCTGCGGGCGATCGCGGCCGCGGCTTCGCGGCCGAAAGAGGTGGTAGGCGTACTCATGATTGCATTAACCTCCCCGTCCCATTAAGCTTGGCCGACGGTTTCGTCGACGATGCCCAGTTCTTCTTTAACCCAATCGTAGCCTTCGGCTTCGAGGCGTTGCGCCAGCTCCGGACCGCCGGATTTCACGATGCGGCCTTGCATCATGACGTGCACGTAATCCGGAGTAATGTAATTCAGCAACCGCTGATAGTGCGTAATGATCAGGAAGCCGCGATCTTCCGAACGCATCGCGTTAACGCCTTCGGCGACGATGCGCAGGGCATCGATATCGAGACCGGAGTCGATCTCGTCGAGAATGACCAACTTCGGCTCGAGCAGCATCATTTGCAAAATTTCGTTGCGTTTCTTCTCGCCGCCGGAGAAGCCTTCGTTCAAGTAACGGTGCATGAACTCCGGGTTCATCTCGAGCTGCTTCATTTTGCCTTCCATCTGGCGAACGAACTTGATCAACGAAATCTCGTTGCCTTCGTCGCGGCGCGCGTTGATGGCGCTGCGCAGGAAGTCGGCGTTCGTGACGCCGGTAATTTCGCTCGGGTATTGCATCGCGAGGAACAAGCCCGCGCGCGCGCGCTCGTCGACGCCCATCTCCAGCACGTCTTCGCCGTTCAGTTCGACTTCGCCTTCGGTTACTTCGTATTTAGGATGGCCCATCAGAGCGGATGCGAGCGTGCTCTTGCCCGTACCGTTCGGGCCCATGATCGCGTGGACTTCCCCGCCGTTGATTTTAAGATCGATGCCCTTCAAGATTTCTTTGTCTTCGATGGTCGCTTTCAGACCGCGAATTTCGAATTGAGTCGACATGCTTCCCATAACCTCCAGGTTTCTGCGGACACGATACGACGGGAGAATCTCCGTGCGTACGATATCCTTATTTATAATTATTTTAATTTGATTCTCACTGATTCTCAACCCTTAGTTTATGAAAAGAATATGAAAAAAGCAAACAATGCGCACCGTTACGCCATTCCGAGCGATATGCGGCTTTTTCCGGTCAGCCGTTCACGCACTCGAGCACCTCGCGAACGCGCTCCTCGAACCGTTCGTCCGACAGCACCGGGCGCCTCGCGTCCGAATCGATCGCCGGTATGTTCAGCCACGATTTGCAGCCGCCGTACCGTTCGTCCACCGGAAGCATGACGGGCTCATCCAGCGCGTAGACGCGCAACACGAGCACGTGCAGCGGCTTCGTCTTCTTCCACTTCAGCCTCTCCGCGGCATAATCGTGCGTCCACACGTGAAGCGCGTCGAGGCGCAGCAGCGTCTCCTCGTCCGTCACCTCGAGATCGTGCGTCGCTTCCGCGTAATAAGCGATTCTCACCGTATCCGGGTCCGCGAGCGCCTCGGCCTGCGTCGACAGCACCGCCGCCCTGGCTTCTTCCTTCATCAGATGCGGCTTCTGATGCTCGTAAGACGGAAACAAGAAGAAGCGCGGGCTTTCCAGCTTGAACTCCTTCGTCTCCTCGGCGATCCCGCCCTTGCGCAGGACGATGACCTGCCTGCCGGACGCCAGCGCGTCGACGGCAACCGCCCATTCCCTTAACGCGATTCGTTCCTCCATAGTCTGATCCGCTCCCCTCCGCGACATCCCTCTATTATAACATATTCGCCGATGCGCCGACGTGCTCGTCCGAAGGCTTCCCATATCGCCGCGCAGCGTTTATAATAAGGTCTAATCGAAAGGCCATGCTGCCCTTGCCGACAAACGGAAGGCACAACCTCGGAGCGTACGACGCCGGGGCTGTGCCTTTTTTGCGTTGCTATGGCGCATGCTATTCGAGAACCGCACGAAGGGAGCATTCGATTCATGCTTAGAGAAGCCGTCTACCACCGTCCCAAGAGCAACTGGGCATACGCCTACGATCGCGATACCGTTCATTTGCGGCTGCGCACGAAGCGCGGCGACGTCGATCGCGTCGTCCTGATTCACGGGGATAAATACAATTGGCCCGTTGCCGGACCGAAGCGCGCGGACATGGACTTGTTCGCGCAAGATTCTTTGTTCGATTATTGGCAGGCAGCGGTCCGCCCGGAATACCGCAGGCTCAAATACGGTTTCAAGCTCGTCGGCGGCGACGAGACGCTATGGCTCGACGAGCAAGGCTTCCATGAAGCGGAGCCGGCCAGCCCGAACTTGTACTTCGAGTTTCCGTTTCTGAACCCTGCCGACGTGTTCGAGCCGCCCGCCTGGGTCAAGGACGCTGTGTTCTATCAAATTTTCCCGGAACGATTCGCGAACGGGGACAAGACGCTCGATCCCGATGGCGTCGAGCCATGGGGCGGCGAGCCAACGCCAGACAACTTTTTCGGAGGCGATCTGCAGGGCGTAATCGATCATCTGGATCACTTGTCGGCGCTCGGCGTGAACGCGATCTACTTCAACCCGTTGTTCGAGGCGCCGACCAACCATAAGTACGATACGCTGGACTATCTGAAGGTCGATCCGCACTTCGGCACGAACGAGCTGCTGAAGACGCTTGTGGAAGCATGCCATGAGCGCGGCATCCGCGTGCTGCTCGACGCGGTGTTCAACCATAGCGGCAAAGAGTGGGCGCCGTTCGTCGACGTCGCGGAGAACGGTCAGAGCTCCCGTTATGCCGACTGGTTCCACGTACGCGAGTTCCCGATCGGCGTCAAGGACGGCATCCCGACGTACGACACGTTCTCGTTCGAGCGACATATGCCGAAGCTGAACACCGAGAATCCCGAGGTACAAGCCCACTTGCTGGAGGTCGCGAGATACTGGATCGAAGAAATCGGGGTGGACGGCTGGCGCCTCGACGTCGCCAACGAGGTCGACCATCGGTTCTGGCGCTCGTTCCGCGACGTCGTGAAGCGAGCGAATCCCGATGCGTACATCCTGGGAGAGATATGGCACGATTCGTTGCCGTGGCTAAGCGGGGACCAATTCGATGCGGTCATGAATTACCCGTTCACCGAAGCGGTGCTCGACTTCGCCGTCAGAGGCAAGCGAGACGGCAAGCAATTCGCGGACTTGGCCGGTTATCTGCTCGCCGCGTACCCGCAGCAAGCGACGGAAGCCGCCTTCAACCTGCTAGGCAGCCACGATACGCCGCGCCTGCTCACCCTATGCGGCGAAGATAAGCGCCGGATGAAGCTGGCGACGGCGATCCAATTCACGTTCTCCGGCACGCCGTGCATCTATTACGGAGACGAAGTCGGGCTGAACGGCGGACAGGATCCCGGCTGCCGCAAGTGCATGCCTTGGGATGAGCAAGAACAAGACCGCGAATTGTTCTCGTTCTTCACGGAGCTCGTCCGGCTGCGCCGCGGCCATCGCGCCTTCAGGGACGGCGCCTACCGCGTCCTGAATGCGGAGTCGGGCATTCCTACGCTCGCGTATGCCCGGGAAGCGGACGGAGAGACCTTCGTCGTGGCGCTGAACGCCGGCGAACGCCAAGAGACCGTGTCGTTGCCTTTCGGCAGCGACACGGTCCTGAGCGTCGTATTCGGCGAAGGAACCGTCGTGGCGGGAGAGAGCGGGCCGGAAGCCTCGCTTCCTCCTTACGGGTTCGCGATCATTCGCGCCGATCGATAAGTTATCCTTGCGTGGCAGGCGCTCCTTGGCGGAGCGTCTGCCACTTCAATTCCTCGGACAATTGCCCCGCCGTGTTCGACAGCCGTTCAGCCAGCTCCTCGGACAGCTTGAAGCCTCCGCCATCCACGCGCTCCACCCATTGATCGATCGCGTAAACGCCGTTCAGGATTAGCGTCGCGCCAAGCGCCGCGGCGACCGGCTTGAGCGAATATTCGATCGACAGCAGATGGGCGATCGTGCCGCCTATGAACAGCGGAACGATCGTTTTGTTCTGGAACCCCTTCTGCGGGATCAAGTCCAAGAACGTCTTCAGCACGCCGGTGAACGACGCCTTGTATACCGGGCTGGCGATAATTACTGCGTCGGCAGCCGCCACGCGCGCCGTCGCCGCGACGATCGCCGGACTTCCGAAGTTCGCCTTGATCAAGTCCTCGGCCGGCAGATCCGCCACCTGCAGATGGTCGACCGCGTGTCCGAGCTCCTTGAGCTTCTCCTCGCTGAATTGGATTAATCCGTTCAGGCGCGAGCCCGGCGTCGGGCTGCCGGATATGATGATGACGTTCGCCATTGCGAGCCACTCTCCTTGAATACTAGGTATTTGTTTATCCGTCTTTAATTCTTACTATTCCAATGCGAATTTAAAATACGATAATTGAATCGTACCATCCCATAGTCCGAACCGTCAACAACATTGCTTCGGCAACGGCGGCACCTCACTCATTATATCGCATCCTCGCGATTGCCGCATTTTACCGTTTATCGCCCCTAGGATTGCATTCATTCAGATTTGTCCGGCGCCCCGCGAGCAGCCGTTTCGTTTAGTGCTGTCTGGTAACGTTAAATGGTGCTCGCGAGCGACCGTGGTGATTTAGCGCTGTCTGGTAACGTTAAATGCTGCTCGCGAGCAACTGCGACGGTTTAGCGCTGCCTGGTAACGTTAAACGAAATAACCCCCGCGCCTGAAGGGGGTTCAGGTTCGGGGGTTATCGCCGGCGTTAAGGCCGGAGCACGACGCTCGTATAAGGAGGAAGCGATACGGTCCGGTCTTCAAGACCGGCGCCGTCGCTCGTCGTCAATATAATCTTAGAGAACTTCTCCGGCTGCGCCGGCGTCTCCGCGAGCGATACCGTCTGCGGCTCGCCCGACAGATTGTGCAGCACGAGAAGCGTCTGATCGGCATCCGAACGAACATAGGAAACGATCGCGTCGTTATCCGTCTCGTAAGAACCGATCGTGCCGCCGCGAAGTGCGGCGTACTGCGCCCGCCAAGAGATCAGCGTCCGGTAGTGATTCAGAAGCGAGCGGGGGGTCTCGTCTTCCGCTTCTACCGATACTTGGCCGTCTCCTCGGCCGGTGGCCGCCTCCCATGTCGTCTCGGCCGGATCTCCCGGCGCGATCGTCCAAGGGAAGGGCTCGCGAAGTCGTTCATCCGGCTTCACGCCCGTCATGCCCAATTCTTCGCCGTAATAGATGAAGGCGTTGCCCGGCAGCGTCAGCAGCATCGCCGCCGCCGTCCGCGCATGGTCGACGTTCCCTTTCAGAGCGGACATGACGCGGTTCTGGTCGTGGTTGGACAGGAACACCGCGTCGACGGCTTGGCCGCCGGATTGCTTGGCGTAATAATCGTGCACGCGGGACAGCGTGAACCCGAAGTCCGATGCCTTCTCCGAGTCGGCCGCGCTAAGCAGGTTGGCCGCCAGGTCGAAGTTGAACGCGGAGTCCAGCGCATCGTTCAAGTACGGTCCGATGACGGCGGTCGCGTCCCACACTTCGCCGACGAGATACGCCTCCGGATTGACCTCGTTCATCCCTCTCCGGAACTCCTGCCACCAAACCTGATTGGCGTCCTTGACCCTCTTCGTCTTCAACGTCGAGTTGAAGTCGCCGTAAATATGCTTCGCGGCATCGAGCCGGAAGCCGTCGACGCCTTGCTTCAGCCAATACTGGCCGATGGCGACGATCTCCTTGCGAACGTCGGGGTTGTCGAAGTTCAGGTCGGGCATGCCTTCCCAGAAGATGCCCAAGTACTCGTCCCCGAGCCTGGAGTGCCAGGGGGCGGCACCCGTCGCGCCGTCGGAGGGGCTAGCCCCTCCGATGTCGCTTGCCCACGTGTACCAATCGCGGCGTTCGCTCGCCTTGCCCGACGCGGAGTCGACGAACCACGGGTGCTCCACGCTCGTATGGTTGACGACAAGATCCATGATGATTTTGATACCCCTCTTATGGGCCTCGTCGATCAGCTTCTTGAAGTCTTCCGGCGTGCCGTAGTCCGGCTCGATTCCGTAATAGTCGGTGACGTCGTATCCGTGATAGCTCGGCGACGGCTGGATCGGCATGAGCCATATCCCGTCGACGCCCAGCTTATGAATGTAATCGAGCTTGTTCGTGACGCCGTTCAGATCGCCGACGCCGTCGCCGTTCGAATCCGCGAACGAGCGGACGAAAATTTCGTAATACGCGTTGCTAGGCCCTGCGGTCTTGTCGGATCCGCCGTTCTGGCAGCCGGAGAGCAGCAAGCCGCAGCCGGCAAGCATGACCGCTCCCGCGCGCAGCCTTCGGATCATCCTTTGGACGCTCCGGCCGTCAATCCGTCGACGAGGAACCGCTGCGTGTACATGAACAGAATCGTGATCGGAACGGCGACGAGCACGCAACCGGCGGCGAACAGCGTGAACTCCGTGCTGTTGTAAGAATCGATCAGGCTCCATAGGCCGACGGCCAGCGTCCACTCGTCGCGCGACGTCAGGATCGCCCGGGCGAAAATAAAGTCGACCCACGCGCCCGCGAACGTCGTCAGCGAAATGTACGTGATGATCGGACGGGATAACGGCAAGATGATCTTCACGAAGATCGACATATGGTTCGCTCCGTCGATGCGCGCCGCCTCTTCCAAGCTCCGCGGAATCGTATCGAAGAAGCCTTTGGCGACGAACATGCCGAGCGCGGATCCCGCGGAATACACGAGGACGAGCGCCCATTTCGAATCGAGCAGCTCCAGCCTTTGCAGAATGGAGAAAATCGCGATAATGCTCAGGAAGCCCGGGAACATCCCGAGAATGAGCACGACCATCATCATCGGCTTGCGCCCTTTGAAGCGGAACCGGGAGAACGCGTAAGCGGTCAAAAGCTGAATGATCGTGCCGACGACCATGCTGGCCGCCGCGACCTGCAGCGTGTTCCAGTACCACTTCGCGTATTGAATGTCGCGCGTGTCCCGGCTTCTGAACAGATCGAGGTAATGATCGAGCGTCCATTGCTTCGGCAAGAACGTATCGCTGAAGAGAGAATTGCCCGCGCGGAAGGAGGACAATACCGTCCAGAGCGCCGGGTAGATCGACGCTATGCCGATCAGCGCGAGAAGCGCGTAACTAATAATCAGCTTGGGCTTCATTGGATCATGTCCTCCTCTTTGTAGGATTTCGTTCTCGTGAACAGCAGCACCGACATCGTAGCGATGAACAGGAAGATCAGGATCGCGACGGCAGCGGCGATATTATACTGCTTGAAGTCGATCGTCAGCTTGAACAGCCACGTCACGAGCAGATCCGTCTCGCCCGCGTTGTTGTACTTGATCGTAGCCGGACCGCCGCCGGTCAGCAGATAGATGACGTTGAAGTTGTTGATATTGCCGGTGAACTGCGTAATCAAGATCGGCGCCGTGGCGAACAGGACGTACGGCATCGTGATATTGCGGAACTTCATCCATGCGGACGCGCCGTCGACGTCGGCCGCTTCGTATAAGTCCTTCGGAATCGTCGTCAGGATGCCCATGACGAGAACCATCGTGACCGGGATGCCGATCCACATGTTCACGACGATGACCGATACTTTCGCCCAGAACGGATCGTTCAGCCACGGCAAGCCTTCGAGGCCGAACCAACGGAAATACTGGTTAATCGGTCCGAACTGCTCGTTCAGCAAGTTTCTCATGATGAGCAACGAGACGAATTGAGGGATGGCATAAGGAATAATGAACAGCATGCGCCAGAATCCCTTGAACTTGATCCCTTGCTGGCTAATGATCAGCGCAACGATAATGCCGCCGAAGTAGCAAGTCACGGTGGCCAGTATCGCCCATATGATCGTCCATAGCAGGATTGAGCCGAACGTGCCGCTCCATCCGCTCATGTTGAACAGATTATGGAACGTGTCGAAGCCGACCCAGTCGACAAGGTTCTTCGCCGGAATATGATTAGGCGACGAATAGTTGGTGAAAGCGATCAAAGAGGTGAACACAATCGGCATGACCGTGAAGAACAATACCCCGAGGAACGGAAGCGCAAGGAGCATCCACGGGAACAAGCCGTTGTCCAGCTTTGCAGGGTCTTGGCCCTGAGCGCGTCTGCGCCCTACCGTCACCGCGTCGCGAATGTTCATTACATATAGGAATACGTAGACGAGCAGCACGAACAGTGCCAGAACGCCGTTGATCATCATGAAGATCGAGTGGTCGCCCGGCACGAGCTTCGAGATTTTGCCCACCTTCTCCAGGTGAACGCCTTTGTCTCCGAGCGAGACGAGTCCTTTCAAATACGGCGGCAGCACGGCAATGGCCAAATATAAGCCCGTCGCATGCAAGAGAACGAACAGCAGCCCTTTGGCGTATTGCCGGTTATACCATTGTCCAAGTCCCATGCATAACGCAGATAACCATCCCGCGGTCATCGCAGATCCCTTCAAGCACAACCCTCTCCTTCCTGTAAGGACCATACACCCGCCGTCAACCGGCGGGTGTAGGTCTTCTCGCTTATGCGTTAGCGCAATTATTGCGCAGCAAGTGATCGCTTCTTTCTCGCATATGCGATTGCTCGATTATTGCGCGGCCGCGTTCGCGTCTTTTACTTTTTTAGCCCACTCGTCCATCGTCTTTTGAGCGTCGGCGCCGTCGTTCCAGAGCGATGCGAGAACGGCTTCGTGCGTCGACCAGAACGCGTTCATTTCCGCGATCTTAGGCATTGGCGTGGAGTTGTCGAATTGTTTCAGGAATACGCTGGCGAATGCATCTCCGCTTACTTTGTCGCCTGCGGCTACGTTCTTGTTGGAAGGCAGGCTTCCGAACAATTCGAAGTTGCGCAGTTGCGACGCTTCGTTGGAGACGAGCTCCGCGAACATTTTCGCCGCGATCGGATATTGCGAGTACGCGTTGACGAGGAATCCTTTGACGCCGGAGAACGGCATCATCGGCTTGCCGTTAGGCAGCGTCGGGTATTCCATGACGCCCAGGTTTTTCACGCTTGCTTGGAATTCTTTCGTCTGCCAAGGACCGCTGACGTTCAACGCGAGTTTGCCTTCGTTGAACAAGCTCGTTTTGATGTCGGACTTGATGTCGCCAGCTTTGATCGGAAGAACTTGGTCTTTCAGGCTTTGGAAGAACTTCGCGCCTTCGACCGCGCCGGCGGAATTCAGGCCGATGTCGTTAGGATCCGTGCCGCCGTTGCCGAATACGTACGCGTCGTATCCGCCGAAGAAGCCCCAGCTCCAGTAACCGTTGCCGACTTCCCACATGTAGGCGTATTTTTGGTTTTTAACGTCGTTGAAGTCTTTCGCGAACGCGATGACTTCGTCCCACGTTTTCGGAGGCGTAGGCACGAGGTCTTTGTTATAGAATACGGCCGTCGTCTCTACGGACATCGGGTAGCCGTACAGCGTGTCGTCGATCGTGAACGCCTCGACCGACTTGTCGGAGTTGTTCGCTTTGGATTCCGCCTCGTGAAGGTCGTTCGGAAGAACGACGCCCGCTTGAACGGCCGCGCCGAGACGGTCGTGAACCGCGAGGAACACGTCCGCGCCTACGCCGGCAGGACCGTCGTTGATGATTTTCTCGATCGATTTGTCGGGACCTACGTCTTGGATTTCAACGTCGATGCCGTATTTGTCTTTGAACGTTTTGGCCGCTTCTTCGACAAGCGCTTTCTCGCTTGCGGAGTACCATACGACCAGCTTGGCGCCGGCTTCAGGCGCGAGATCTTCCGCCGGAGCTTCCGTGGAAGCCGCAGGCGCGCTTCCCGTAGCCGCGGGCGCGCTCGCGCTCGGCGAAGCGTTATTGTTGTTGTCGTTGCTTCCGCATGCCGCCAAGGATACGACGGTCGTCAATGCCAGGGACGTGATCAGTAATTTCTTTTTGTTCATGGAATTGTAGAACCCCTCTCTGATTGCCACTGAATTTGGCGCGCTTCGCGATCGGCCCGTGCAAGTAACGAGGCATAACGCTCGATAAGTTGTGCAAACGTTTGTACAACCAAGCACCATCTCGAGAATACCGTTGAATTTCCCTTCGTTACAAGCATTTCGGCTGATATGAAAGCGCTTTTTGAATACAACTCTATGATACGCCATTTCTCGAATAAGTAAATCGTTTGCACAGATTGTATTCGCTCGTTTTTGACTAAAATACATACATAATCGTTGATTATCTCGTCATATCTAACAATCCCTCAACTTGTTGATCTGTGCCACACATGGCACAATGTAATCGGATTTACATGCATGAAATGCGCACGAATTGCACATGATGGCATGCCCACCCCTCATACCTTCTATACAATAGAACTTCCAGTTTACACGATCGGACGTTTTGGATACGATTAAACTCAAATGTGAATAAAGGACGATCCCCCCTATGGCTGTAACGATCAAGGAAGTCGCGAAAATCGCCGGCGTTTCCCCTTCCACCGTATCCCGCGTCATCTCGAACCACCCTCGCATCAGCGCGGAGACGAGCGCGCGCGTTCGGGAGGTCATGGAGGAACTCGGCTACCATCCGAATATCATGGCCAAGAGTCTCGTCTCGAAGACGACGCGCACGATCGGCGTCGTGCTCCCGCGGCCCGCCGAAGAGCTGCTGCTCAACTTCTTCTTCTATGAACTGATCCGCGGCGTGCTCGCGCAGTTGACTCGCGCCGGATACGATTTGCTCATGGCCGGCGGCAGCAACGAGCAGGAAGAACTCGAGACGGTGACGCGCCTCGTGCGAAGCGGCCGCGTCGACGGCTTGCTCCTGCTGTACTCCCGCGCGTCCGACCCGGTCATCCGCTTATTGCGCGAGGAGAAGATGCCGTTCGTGCTGCTCGGACGAAGCCTCGATTACGAGGACGTCCCTTCCGTCGACAACGACAACGTTCAAGCCGCGTACGACGCGACGAAGCATCTGATCGCCCAAGGCCAGCGGCGCATCGGTTTCGTGAGCGGACCGGCCAAGCTCGCGATGACGCAAGACCGGATGACCGGGTACGCGAAGGCGCTGTCCGAAGCCGGATTGCCGTCCAAGGACGGCTGGGTCGTCGAAGGCGAGTTCCTGCTCGAGAGCGGCTATCGCGCGATGGCCTCGATCATGTCTCAACCGGAACCGCCGACCGCCCTCGTCATCATCGACGACGTCGTCGCTTTCGGCGTGCTGAAGGGCTTGACCGAGCTCGGCTACCGCATCCCGCAGGACGTCGCGATCGTCAGCTTCAACAATATCGCGCTGACGGAACTGACGATGCCCCCGATCACCAGCATGGACGTCGGTACGTACCAGCTCGGCTATACCGCGTCCCAGATGGTATTGCGCATGATTCAGCAGGTCGAGATCACGGCGCGGCAGATCATTCCGCACCGGCTCGTCGTACGGGAATCGTCGCTCCGCACGTTGTCTCTCACGTAATAAGGATGCGAAGAGAGCGTTGCAATCATACACGGTTTCCTGCGAAGGGAAGATCAAGAAGCCTGCACGGGGCTTGCGATCTTCCCTTTTTTGCGCGACCGCGCCATGGACTTTCAACCTCGCATGAATTCCTTTATACTTAACATCTAGCTTCTTACTGGCCTATTCACGACCGATCATACCGATAAGTCCGTTGGAGGAGTATATAATGAGCCCTTACCATCCGTTAACCGAGACCGAGGCGATTCGGGTCGCGAGATCGATCGACGGCGTGTTCAGCCCCGAAGGCGAGCTTGCTTGCCGCGAAATCGGCGATGGCAACTTGAATCTCGTCTTCCGCGTGACGCAGCCGTCGACAGGCGCGGGCGTCATCGTGAAGCAGGCGCTCCCGTACGCCAAGGTGGTCGGGGAATCTTGGCCGCTGACGCTCGACCGCGCCAGAATCGAGAGCGATGCGCTTCGCGTCGAAGGACGGCTCGCGCCGGGGCTCGTCCCGCAAGTGTATTACGCGGACAACGCGCTGGCGCTTACCGTTATGGAAGACTTGAGCAGCCACGTCATCATGCGCCGCGGCTTGATCGAAGGCGGCGTCTATCCGAAGTTCGCGGACGACATCTCGGAATTTCTAGCCCGCACGTTGTTCTTCACTTCCGATCTCGGCATGAATCAACAAGAGAAGAAGACGCTCGCGGCCTCCTTCTCGAATCCCGAGCTATGTAAAATCACGGAGGATCTGATCTTCGACCATCCGTACGCCGACGCGGACACGAACAGCTTCGACGATCACCTGAAGGAAGCCGCCGCTCAGCTGTGGACCGACGACGCGCTTCATCTGGAAGTCGCGCGGCTGCGCGAAAAATTCTTGACCCACGCCCAAGCATTGTTGCACGGCGATCTTCATACGGGCAGCATCTTCGTTACGCCGGAATCGACGAAGGTCATCGATCCCGAATTCGCATACTACGGCCCGATGGGATTCGATATCGGCGCCGTGATCGCGAACCTGCTGCTCCATTACGCGGCGCAAGAGCATTGGTCCGCGGACGCTTCCTCGAGACAAGCGCGCAGAGCTTATCTCTCCGGGAGCGTCCGCGATGTCTGGACCGGATTCGAGCGTAAATTCCGCGCGTTATGGGATGCGCACGGCGTCGATCGCATCGCGAGCACCGCGGGTTACCAAGACGATTACCTGAAGCGTCTGCTTCAGGATACGGCCGGTTTCGCCGGCGCGAAGATGGTCCGCCGGATCGTCGGGCTCGCGCACGTAGCGGACATCGACAACATTCCGAACGCGAACGTGCGCAAGCAAGCCCAGACGATCGCGCTAGCGATCGGCACGACTCTTATCAAGCGCAATCGCCGGCTGACCTCGATTGAACAATTGATCGACATCGCGGAATCCGAGACCGCAGACCGCGGCTGATCGCGGCCATGGCTTACATGCAAAGGAGCATCATCATGACGACCGACACGAAACCTAACGAGGCATTGCGATCGCTGAAATGGGAAGACAATGCCCTGCTCATGCTCGATCAGCGTTTGTTGCCGGAAGAAACAGTCTACTTGCGGCTAACGACGCCGCAAGAAGTATGGGAGGGAATTCGCGAACTGAAAGTGCGCGGCGCGCCCGCGATCGGCATATCGGCGGCGTACGGCGTCGTGCTCGGTGCCATCGGCTTCGAAGGCGACGTCCGGGAATTCGCGGCGCATACGACCAAGCATGCCGAGTATTTGGCGACCTCTCGCCCGACGGCCGTGAATTTGTTCTGGGCGCTCGATCGCATGAAGGCGCGTGCGAACGCGCTGGCCGCCGAAGGCGTGCCGGCATCCGCGGCGATCGAAGCTTTGTTGGAAGAAGCGAAGCGGATTCATGCGGAGGACGAGGAGACGAACCGGTTGATCGGGGAGCATGCCTTGACGCTGTTCGAGGACGGCATGGGCGTACTTACCCACTGCAACGCCGGAGGGCTCGCGACGTCGAAATACGGCACCGCGTTAGCGCCGTTCTACTTGGCGCTCGAGCAAGGCATTCATCTTAAGGTATTCGCGGACGAGACGCGGCCCGTCCTGCAGGGAGCCCGCCTTACCGCCTTCGAGCTGCAGCAAGCCGGCGTCGACGTGACGTTGATCTGCGACAACATGGCCGGCCACGTCATGTCCAAAGGCTGGGTGCAAGCGGTCATCGTCGGAACCGACCGGGTCGCGGCCAACGGCGACGTGGCGAACAAGATCGGCACGTACGGCGTTGCCGTCATGGCCAAGGCGCATAACATCCCGTTCTACGTCGCTTGTCCGCTCTCGACGATCGACCTGTCGACGCCGACGGGCGACGACATTCCGATCGAAGAGCGGCATCCGGACGAAGTATCGCACGGGTTCGGCAAGCGTACGGCTCCCGAGGGCGTCGCGATCTATAATCCTGCCTTCGACGTGACTCCCAGCGAGCTCGTCACCGCGATCATCACGGAGAAAGGCATCGTCAGAGCCCCGTATTCGGACAGCCTTAAGCGGTTGTTCGCGGCGGAATAGTCGTTCAAGAAGCGGATTTCGCCAATAGGCGAACCGCTTCTTTGCCGCTCATGCCGACGGTGATGCCCATCGCGACCGCCGCGTCGGTGACCGATTCAAGCGGCGCGTCGAGCAACTGCTCGAAGTTCCGCACGCCGACGGCGCGTCCCGCGATAATCGCCCTATCCTTCAGCTTGTCGTTGAGCAGCTGTACGTCCAGCGCTCCGCACATGATATAACCGCCGCCGGCGGCGATCGCGATGAGCGTCGTCTTAGGCAACAGGACCTCGATTCCGATCGCCGTCCATTCGTCGATCGAGATCGGTACGACCTTGACCATGTGTACCACCTCCAGCACCGCCATCGCGGTTACGATTGCGATTGCACGCCTTATACCATATGCGGCGGAAGTCTCGATCATTAAGGCCTTTTGTCCCTGCCGGCACTATATTGGGCGATCGAAACATGTTATATTAGGAATTAAGAACCCGGTCTACAAGCATGTCATCCATGGAGGCCTTCGCATGTCCAAACAAAAACCGACGACTGACGGCTCTTACCTGTTCCAGGTGGAAGTGATGGTGAACGCGCCGAGCAACGGCGCCGCATTGGAACAATTGCTTCACGCGCTGAACAACGGCAATTTCGCGGATTATCGAATCGGCTCCGGCATTCAGCTGGGCTCCGCCATCGAGCAAGCGCTGGCGGCGACCATCAAAGCGAAAGCCGCAACCGCTCCCGCCAAAGAATCGGTCAAGTCCCCCGTCAAGGAATCGCCCAAAGTCGACCCGCTCGAAATTCGAATTCGCCACTATATACAGAGCAATCAACTCATTCGTCTGAACATCAACAAAGGCCGGGGCGTGAAGATGAATATTCCGTGCCGCGTCATTAATTTCGAACCGGACTCGCAGTTGCTTACCGTATATCACGTGGACGAGAAACAAGTGTATACGGTGCGCATGAACGAAATCGACGATTTTATCGAGTAAAAGATTTAATTCCTACAAAAACGATAGGAAATAATAGTTTGAGCATTGACAGCGCCGCTCCGGAAGAATAAGATGAACATAGATGCAGCATGCGCCGCACGGCATGCCGCGCTTGGAGTACGGAACACCCTCACACGAAGCAATCTACTGGACCGCCAGAGATTCAATGGGACGCGAACGCCGCGCCTCGTTGGGTCTCTTTTTTGTAGTCCGGTCAACCCCATCCGCCTAGGAGGAATCATGCCATGATCAAACGCAACATTCCGAAGCTTGCTATCTTGTCCGCTGCCGGACTCTTAACGTTCGGAGCGTTAACCTACGCCGCCGTGTCGGCGAACCAGTCCGGTTCCGGCGCTAAACCGGCCGCGGTCGTTGCATCGGCCGGCGCGCCGGCGCCTGCCCCTGCCGCTTCCGACGTCAGGACCGAACCCCGTTCCGAAGTCGCGACGGCTTCCGTCGAAGTCGCCGTGCCGCAACCGCAATCGCAGACGCAAGAGAAGACGAACGCGGCTTCGCAGGAGGAACCTGCGGTCGCGCTTGCTTCGTCCGCCGGCGGCGAACAATCCGATCGGAAGAAACCGTCGAATCAAGCATCCGCTTCCGATAACGGGAAGGCCGCAACCGAAGCTCCGAAGACATCGAACGCCGATCAGAAGAAACCGGCGGCGGACGTTTCTAAGCAAGATGCCAAGCAACCGGACGCGGTCGTCGCTTCCGTTACCGCCCCGAGCAAGGAGCAACCGCAACCGGCCGCTGCGACCGATACGCCGGCAGCTGCGCAACCGGACGCTGCCGCAGTCGAGCAGCCGGCCAAATCCGGCAAGAAATCAGTCAATTTCACGTCCAAAGAAACGGTAGCGCCTAAAACCGTCGTCGTTCCGCAGCCCGTTGCTCCTACGTCGTCTTCCTCCTCCGCTTCTTCCTCTTCGTCGGACGGTTCCTCGTCCTCCGAAGAGGAATATTGCGAAGAAGGCTGCTGATCGTCGGCGCTACTCGCGCCGTTAACGTCCGGCCGAACGGCAACCGCACCGCAATCGTCCCCCGGGGAGAACGGGTCTCGCGTCGCGAGCTCCGTTCTCCCCGTTTCTGAATGCTAGCCTCCCAGACGAAAAGGAGTACCATCATGGACTACGCCATCGCCTTAGCCGCAGGACTGCTCTCCTTCCTGTCGCCCTGCATCCTGCCTCTGATTCCCGCTTATTTCAGCTATATGATCGGCTCCTCCGCCGCCGATGCGCGCGCCGAGTCGAAGCGCTCGGACGCGCTCGCGAAAGCCTCGTTCTTCGTATTGGGCTTCTCCGTCGTATTCGTATTGCTCGGCATCTCCGTCAGCTCGATCAGCCGATTGTTCTCCGACCATCTCGATCTGATCCAACGGATCGGCGGGGTGCTCATCGTGGCGTTCGGCATCCATATGACGGGATTGATACGCCTGCGTTGGCTGTACAAGGAGAAGAGGCTGCAGATGCCGGCGAAATTCGCGGGCAACGGCTTCGCGCCGCTGCTCATGGGAATGGCGTTCGCCATCGGTTGGACGCCTTGCATCGGACCGGTGTTATCTTCGATCCTGATCTACGCCGGCAGCCTGGGCACCTTGGACAAAGGCGTGCTGCTGCTCGCGCTCTACGCGCTCGGCATGGGCATGCCGTTCCTACTGTCCGCGCTGCTCGTCGACCGGTTGTCGCGGCTCCTGAAGCGCGTGAATAAGTATCTCCCCGCGATCGCCGTGGCGAGCGGCGCGATCGTCATCCTCATGGGCGTCCTCGTCTACACGAATCGCTTGGAAGCGCTCGGACAATACGATGGAATATTCAATCTATAAGCGAGGAGTATACCTATGGCTAGAAAAACGATTCTCTGGGGCGGCGTCCTCGCGCTCGTCCTGTTATCCGTCTACGTGACGAGCCATTACAGCATCAGCGAACCCGAAACGACGGATGCGGCTCCGCTCCGGGCCGCCGGCGCCGAAGCTCCCGCTAGCGCGACCGGCTCGGAAAGTCCGGCGAGCCCGGCTGCGGATCCCGATGCGACCGCAAGCCCCCAAGACTCCGCAAGCGCGGAACAACCGGCAAGCCCCGCCGCCGAAGAGCTTGAGCTGGCAAGCGACTTCACGCTGACGGATCTGCAAGGCAATACAGTATCGTTATCGGATTTCAAAGGAAAGGCCGTCTATCTGAACTTCTGGGCTACCTGGTGCAAGTGGTGCAAGAAGGAAATGCCGGAGATGGACAAGTTCGGCGAAGCTTACAAAGACCAAGGGCTCGTCATTCTCGCGATCAGCGTAGGGGAAGATCGGGATACCGTCGCGCAGTATATCGAAGAGTACGGCTACAAGTTCGGCGTCCTGTTAGACCCGGACAAGAGCATCGCCCAGCAGTACGGCGTCAAGCCGATTCCCGTCTCGATCTTCATCGACAGGGAAGGACGCATCGTTCACCGGAAGCTCGGGTACTTGAGAGAGGCGGAAATGCAGAAGCAAATTGAACGGATTGTAGGATAAGATAACATTCGATTGAAAACAGTTCGGGACATGTAACTCCTTACGCTGCAATTACGGTCGAGAAACTCTGAATTGGCAACCCCGCAACGCGGAGATTTCTCGACCGTAAAATGCCGCCGCTTCGCTCTTCAGGAGATACATGTCCCTTCCTTTTTCATCGAATACTTAAAGGAACAGAAAAGGCGGCGTAAGGGATATCTCCCTTACGCCGCCTTCTAATGTGTCCGATTACGCCGGGGTAACGACAAGCTCTTCATCGTCGTCGTTGTTATTGAACGCTTCGCGATCGAACTCGCCTTCGGAGTTCGCCACGAGCAACGAAGTTACCGTCGTGCCCGTCGCGTTGACTGCCGTACGGCCCATGTCGATCAGCGCTTCGACGCCCGCCACGATCGCCATGCCTTCGAGAGGCAAGCCGAGCGCTGTCAGTACGACCGTCGTCGAGATGGTAGCCGGTCCAGGCACGCCCGCGACGCCGATCGAAGAGATGATGCTTACGAATACGAGAACGATATAATCCGTCGCGCTAAGATCGATGCCGTAGATCTGGGCGGTGAATACCGCCACGATCGCCGGCCAGATGCCTCCGCAAGCATTGAAGTTGACCGACGCGCCCAGAGGAGCGACGAAGCTTGCGATGCGCGGCGACACGTGCAACCGCTTCGTGATCACTTCGAGATTGATCGGCAGCGTCGCGAAGCTGCTTCTCGTCGTGAACGCGACCGCGATCGTCGGATAGATTTTACGGAAGAACTTGATCGGATTCACCTTCGCCACGAACAGCACGAGACCGCCGAAGATAACGACGAAGTGGATGATCATCGCGACGTACGAAGTGACGATGACGCTGCCCAGCTCTTCGAGCGTCTCCCAGCCGTACTTGGCCGTGATGCCCGCGATGAGCGCGAATACGCCGTACGGCGTCAGACGAATGACGAATTTCACCACTTGGTGAAGCACTTGCGAGAGCGACTGGATCAGATCGCGAACCGGCTTCACCGAATCCGGCTTCTTGGCGCCGAGCTTAATGATCGCTACCGCCAGGAAGATCGCGAAGATGAGCACCGGCACGACTTTGCCTTCCGCGGCTTCGTTCACCGGGTTGGCGGGCACGAGAGCGAGGATAACCTCGGAGATCGTCGGAATCTCGCGCGCCTCGAAGCCTTCCGGTATGACTTGCTGAATGCCTGCGCCCGGATTGAACAAGAGCGCGATGCCAAGGCCGATCAAGGAAGCGATGCCCGTCGTTCCGAGGAACCAAGCGAACGTCTTGAACCCGATCTTGCGAAGGTAATCCAAGCTCGTCAGCGACGAGATGCTGTTGAGCACGAGCACGAACACGAGCGGAACGACGAGCATGCGAATCAAGCTGATATAGATGCTGCCGAACGTCGTAATGCCTTTCGTCTCGAATTCCAGGTTCTGGAACGCGATGCCGACCACGAGGCCGAGTCCCAACCCGATCAGCACCCTCGTGCCGAAGCCGACGCGCTTGCGCGCGAGCGCGTATAGAATCGCGAAGACGAATATCGCCGTCACGAAGCTGTACCAGTTCGTCTCGAACGCGTTAAGCAGATTGTTATTGATGTTGTCCATTTTACCCACCCTCTTGTCGACTATTAATTCCAATTACGTTGATCGGAATAATAGATATAATGTACTGCGGAAACTACGAACTGTCAATCGTATTTTGTGCTTCGTCTACGAATAATAAACGGGACGTATCGGCGTCACTCGCCAATACGTCCCTCTATGAACGCTATAGTACCCGCTGCTCGTCTACGATGATCGGAAGAGCCGACCGGTTCGAATGCTCCCCGAGCATCCGCTCGATCCGATCGCCGGCGAGCGGAGGACTGCCGAAGTATCCTTGCATCTCGTCGCACCGGTGCCGGCGCAGGAAGTGCACTTGGTCCTCCGTCTCTACCCCTTCGGCGATGACCTGCAGCTGCAGGTTGTGCGCCATCGCGATAATGGCTGCGACGATCGCGGCGTCGTTCGGATCCTGCTGGATGTCCCTCACGAACGACCGATCGATCTTCAGCCTCGCGATCGGAAGCTTCTTCAAGTAATGGAACGAGCTGTACCCCGTGCCGAAGTCGTCGATGCTGATGTTGACCCCGAGATCTGTCAGTTCCTTCAGGCTCGAGGAAGCCCGATCGACGTCCATCGTCATGCTCTCCGTAATCTCCAGCTCGAGATATCTGGCTTCGAGACCGGTCTTCGCCAGTACTTCGGCCACCTTCTCGGTCAAGTTCTTATGCGCGAATTGCCGGATCGACAAGTTAACCGACACCGGAATGCGCGGCAATCCGGACTGCTGCCACGCCTTGTTCTGGCGGCACGCTTCCTCGATGACCCAATCGCCCAGCGGCACGATCATGCCGCTCTCTTCCGCGGCCGGGATGAATTCGCCGGGCGGCACGAGCCCCCGTTCGGGATGTTGCCATCGAACGAGCGCCTCTAGTCCGACGATCCGGCCGGAAGCCAGATCGTACTGGGGTTGGTAATACAGCCGGAATTCTCGATGATTCATCGCCCGGCGCATCTCGTGTTGGATCGTCAGCTTCTGCATGGCGACCGGATCCATATCCTGCGAGAACAGCAAGTAGTGGTTCTTCCCGTTCTCCTTCACCCGGTGAAGCGCCGTATCCGCCCGCCTCAGCAGCGTACCGGCTTCCGTATCCGCATCGTCCAACATCGCTACGCCTATGCTTACCGTAATATGCACGGGCAGGTCGCCGAGCTCGAACGGTTCTACCAATACGTCCATGATGGCGTCCAGCCTTCGCGCCGCGTCTTTGTCGTCTTCAAGCCGATCGAGCAGCGCGATGTACTCGTCGCCCTCCATCCGGGCGATGTCGCCCGTCTCCGGCAAGCATCTCGTTAACCGTTCGGCGATCTGCAGCAGCAGCATGTCCCCGAATTCGCGGCCGAACGAAGCGTTGACGAGCTTGAACCGGTCCACGTCGATGTAACAGACCGCCAGCTTCGTTCCGGACGCTCGTGCGCCCTTCAGCTTCTCGTCCAGCCGGGTCGTGAAGAAGCGCCGGTTCGGGAGTCCCGTCATGTCGTCGTAGTACGCCATGTAGCGAATCTTCTCCAGCGATCGCTTCCGATCGCTGATATCCTGAATGAACGCCACGATGCCGACGGGCTTGCCTCTGCGTACGAGTGGAGACGTCGAGATGTTGAGATCGACCGGGTGACCTTGCTTATGGATGACGCGAATTTCCTGCGAGACGCTTCGACCCTTCAGCGTATGATGAAAAGCCTTAAGCGTCGCATCGTAGAAGTCTTCGTCGACGATCTTGGCGAATGGCTCTCCCGCCATCTCTTCCTTCGAATAACCGATTAACTCCGAAGGATCCCGATTGATATCGAGGAACCTTCCGTGCTTGTCGATGACCGCGAACACGATCGGGCTGCTGTCATAGAGCGATTCCAGCAGCTCGGGTTGATAAGACGGCGCATTTCCCTTCCGGGAGCTTCCCCGGCGTCCGAACCACCAGCCGAGCGTCGCCGCGCCGGCTACCGCGATCGTGCCGGCCAACATCCATGCAGGCCCTATATCGTCCACGCATCGACTTCCTTCCTCCGCATTCGGGGAAACGTGAGAACTCTCTACTTCTTCCATTATAAGCGCTAGTCGATAGATGTATAGAGAAATCCCAATATTTTCATTTCTTAGGACGCGCCGCGAGCGCCAGGCAGATCCAGCCGGCGATGAAGGCCGCGCCCCCCAGCGGCGTGATTGCCCCGAGGATCTCGACGTCGCTTAACGCAAGCACGTACAGGCTTCCGGAGAACAGCACGATTCCGACGAGCAGCAGCCTTGCCGCCCACAGGGCTAGATGCTGTCTCGGCAAACGTTCGATCAAGAGCGCGACGAGCAGAATGCCGATCGCATGGAACATATGGTATTGCACGCCGGTCTCGTAGACGTCCATCATGTCCGCGGACAGCTTGTCCTCTAACGCATGCGCGCCGAAAGCGCCCAGCACGACCGACAGCATCGCCGCCAGCGCGCCGATTTTCACGTATTTAATCAATCGAATCCCTCTCCCGTTCCGTCATGGTCAAGCTTCCGAATTACCCAAACCTTCCTTATCATAACCGCTCCGCGACCAAATGTCGAAACTAGAAGAGCCGATCCCGCGCGCTTGCCGCGGAAGTCGGCCCTTCTAACGTTAACGCTCGATTCGATAGGCGGCGTACGCGCCCGGCATCAGCTTGAATTCGTACACGTCCGACTTCGCGCGCGCGTCCGTGCGGTAATGGCTTACCCCCGGCGCCTTGCCGAGCAGCCGGAGGGTGGACCCTTGCGGAATCGCGACCCGCCAATGCCCGGGATCTTCCCGGTACGACTGGACGACGAACGTATCGTTGTCGTAGACGAACAGCGACGCGGCGCTCTTCCCTTCCAGCCTAACCGGCAGATGGCCGGCCAAAACGAGCCGGATCTCGTTCAGGACGTCTTCCGGCAGCTTGGCGAGATCCGCGAAGTTGTCGGGAACGACGAGCGTGTACAGCGTGCCCTTGCCGTAATGGTCGTACATGAGGATCGGAATGTTATTGTCGCCGTTAAACCCGACGATGCGTTGCCACGTTCCGTTCGTCGCGTAGTCGAAAACGGGGAACGCAATCGGCGCGCCGTCGGCGAAATCCCGGAACGTGCAGCTGTCTGTGTTCGCTCCGTACCGGCCGATCGGCATCTTCTTCCCGGCGGGACGCAGCGTCGTCAGATGCTCAGCGCCTCTGCCCTGCATCGCTTCCACGAAACCGGAAGTCATGACGACGCGACCTCCTAGACGAACGAACGATTGGATTCGCGCCAGAATATCCGCGTCGTGAGCCGATGCAGCCGTAACGAGCACCTGCTCTTCCTCTCCGAACGCGGGAAAATTCGGGGACGGCTCTAGCGGAATGCCGAGATTGCCGAGATAATTGCCGAGATGGTCTTCGCCGCTCGCATGGTGCGGGTTGTACTCCCGAAGTCCCCGCGGATGACCGAGCTGACCGGCTACGACGTCGAGCTTGTCGAGCTGAAAACCGAGCGCCGGCACGTGCACGGAATCCTTGAGCAGTCCGTAACAGAACAGCGTCAGCTCGCGGGCCCGGCCGAATACCGTCAGGTTCGCCTGCTGCAAGTAATAATCGATGAACGTGCAGTCCAGATTATCGAACCACCCGCCGCCGTTAGCGCCCGGTTTCAGATGGTCCATCCAGCGAAGGAGCGAATAGGAAGCGTATCTCGGAATGCGTTGCTGGCTGTTGCCCGGGTTGCGCGTCTCCGTGCCCGTGTAAATGCCGTCGAACAGATCCGGCTGCAGCTCGGTATTGTAACCCGTCGCTTGATAAGATTCGATCCAGTTCGGATATTTGATCACGAGCTTCACGTTCGGATTGATCGCCTTGGCGGGACGGCGAATCAAATTCTCGGATACGTCCGTCATCAGCTCCAGCCGGTACTCGGCCCACGTCCGATGACCCTTCGCCTCGATGTCCGCGTCGCTCGCGCTGTTCGTGAAGAAGAAGTCGTCGAAGATGATCTCGTCGAATACCGACGCCGCGATCTCCACCTGTTCTTGAAATTTAGCCCGCGACTCCGGGTCCGCGTAGCAGATCGAGCCGAACAGGCGCGGATATCCCGGCGCGTAGGAAGCGGGCAGCGTCGGCGTAATGCCGCCGGCCGTCTCGATGCCTCTTCGCTCGAAGAACGCCTTCAGCTGGCGAAGGCGTACGGGGGACAGGCTGACTTCGCCGCGATGATTCTCCAAGTAGACTTTGGTTACCTTCAGGTGTTTCTCAAAAAAGGCGAGATCCCGCTCGAGCGCTTCCTCCGTAATGTCGGCGATGTCCGGCGCGGGACAATAGATGGCGAGCGTAAAGTCGTCATATCGTCGGTTCGTCATTGGCGCAGCTCCTTCATGTAGAATCCGATGCTTCTACAAGTATAAACGCGCGTTCACGATCCTTCTATATACTGCGGTGACCTCTATGGCACTCTGATGACGTCGTTAGCTTCCGGACTCGGTTCGCGCGCGGATTCGGCGGCGCGCATCGCGCGTTGCGGTGTGTGGCGCCGTTATAGCGGGCGAGTCCGCGTTGGCGAGCGTGCAGCGGTGCGTGGCACCGTTACAGCGTGCGGCGCCGCGACTTCGGGCGTGCAGCGGTGCATGGCACCGTTACAGCGCGCGAGTCCGCGATTTCGAGCGTGCAACGGTGCGTGGCGCCGTTACAGCGCGCGAGTCCGCGATTTCGAGCGTGCAGCGGTGCGTGGCACCGTTACAGCGCGAGATTCCGCGTTGGCGAGCGTACAACGGTGCGTGGCACCGTTACAGCGCGAGACTCCGCGTTAGCGAGCGTGCAGCGGTGCGTGGCACCGTTACAGCGTGCGGCTCCGCGACTTCGGGCGTGCAACGGTGCGTGGCGCCGTTATAGCGCGAGACTCCGCGACTTTGGGCGTGCAGCGGTGCGTGGCGCCGTTACAGCGTGCGGCTCCACGACTTCTGGTTAATACTTATCGCTGAATAATCCGCGCCCGATCAAGTCCGCCGTAACCGGCTTCAGGCCGATCTCGCGGGACCATACCGACAACTGGCCGACGTGGTGGATCTCGTGGGCGATCACGTGCCGCATCACCTCGCCGTAAGTATGGGGTTCCCGCTCCCCTTCGTCCGTAATATCGATCATGATGCGGTCTTCCAGACTATCGTTCCAAGCACGGACGAACGGAGCGAGCTCCGCGTGGCAGGCGGCGGACCACTCGCGAATTCGCCGGAAGCTCGCCACTTCCTCGAACGGAGGGACGACGATCGCCTTCTCTTGAATGCCGCCGCAGATCCACCCGTACTCGACCGCCACGATGTGATAGAGAGTCGGCAGAATGTAGCCGATGCCGCCGGTCCGTCTCTTCATGAGTTCTTCGTCGCTCACGCCCTCGCACCAGTCGAACCAGTCCTCGCGAACTTGCCAGTTATACTCGAATAGCTTGATCATACGGATTCCTCCATTCGAATGTCCGGAGCTCTACTTCAGCATGAACGACGTTCGGCTGTAGCCTTCCTTCGTTTTGCTAACTTCGAGGATCGCCGGAAAAGCTTGCTTCAGCTCCTGCACGTGGGAGATGACGCCGATCATGCGGCCGGCGCGCTGCAGGTCGACGAGCGCCTGGATCGCCTTGCCGAGCGACTCCTCGTCGAGCGAACCGAAGCCCTCGTCGATGAACATCATCTCGATCGAGACGCCGCCTTGGTACGCTTGGATGACATCGGTCATCCCGAGCGCGAGGCACAGCGACGCGTTGAACTTCTCGCCGCCGGACATCGACTTGACGTCGCGATTCTGTCCCGTGTAAGCGTCGTACACGTCGAGGCCGAGGCCGCTCTGCTTGCCGCGTGTCTCGAGCCGATCGCTGCGCTGCAGCAAGAATTGTCCGCCGGACAGCTCCTGCAATCGGACGTTCGCAGCCCGCAAAATCTGCTCGAGGAACTCGATCAGAATGTAGCGCTCGAACGAAATCTTCAGCGCATTGTCGCCTTTCAGCATCTGATACACGTCGGCGACGCTCTGATGCCGGCGCTCCAGCTCAGCGAGCTGGTCGGCCGACTTCCCGATCGCGGCCAGCAGCCGCTCCGCCTCCTGCTTGAACCGCTGAATGCCGTGCAGCTCGGCCGTCGCGCCTTCGATCCGCGACTTCAGCTCCGCGATCGCGGCATGCATGGCCTCAAGCTCGGGAACCGATCTTCCGTCCAGTTCGCGTTCCAGCTCCTCTATCTGCTGAAGGGTCGCCGCCCATGCCGATTTGAACGCCTCGATCTGCCGTTGCAGATTCGCCCGTTCCGGCTCCGGAAGCTTCGCCGACGCGTACGCAGCCGTATCTTCCGCGAACCCGCTCTTCGCGAGCGCATCCGCGAAACGCCGCGAGGCTTCCGCCCGCTGCAGCTCCGCCTCATCGAGCTGGCTCTTCTGCTGCGCGGCGTTCGTCCGCTCGACGGCGACGCGCGTCTGGGCGGCCGAGTGCGTCCGCTGCGCTTCTTCCCACGCGTCGTTCAAGCGCTTCAGCAGCGCCGACTTCTCGCTCGTGCGCCCGGCTAACAGCGCCGGCGTCCGAACGTCCTCCGGCACGCGATCGCGTTCGCTTACGAGCAGCGTCATCTTCGTGCTTCGCTCCAACGTGACCCGCTGAAGTTGCTCGAGCAGACGTTCGCGATCGGATTGCAGTTGCTCCAGCTGCCGATCCAGCTGCTCCAACGCCGTCTTGAGCGGTTCGACCTCGCGCTCCAGCCCTTCCAGCATGTCCTTGTCCGCGCGCAGCGCCTTGCCGTTCGTCTCGGCTTGCGCCAGCTGCGCGGACCACGGCTCGTCTGCCGACAATCCCAGCGCTTCCATCGCCGCCTTCTTGTCTCCTTGGACCGCGGAAGCCGCCGCGGCCTGAGCCGTCGCGTCGCCTAGTTCCTGCTCGGCGACGCGAAGCTGCTCCTTCAACGTTTGGATTTGCTCCCGCGACGGGATGCTGCCGACCGCCGAAGCCTTATGCGGGTGCTCCGCGCTTCCGCATACCGGACACGGCGCTCCGTCGTGCAAGTGCATCGCCAGCAGGCCCGCCTGGCCTTCCAGCCATAGCGCCTCCTGCTCGTCGTGCCGCTTGCGGGCTGCTTCCGCCGCTGCTCCGAGCGCCGTCCGATGACGGACGAGATCGCCGAGCTTCGCCTCGACGCCGATCATTTCTTTCAGCCACTTGTACTGATCGACGGCAAGCCGGTATTGCTCCCTGACCGCGTTCAAGCGGGCAAGCTCCGTCTCCGTCCCCTTCAACCGCTCCAGCTTCACGCGGCGCGTTTCCCGCAGCTCGCCAAGCTGCTTATCGCCGGCATCGCGCGCCGCGACTAGCCGCAGCTCATCCTGCTGCAGCCGAGCCAGCTCTTGCTCGCGTTGCTCCAGCGTCCGCACGACTTCGGCGTACTCGCCGAGCTTCTGCAACGCTTGCTGCGCCTCGGCCCGCTCCGGCTCGCGCGCTTGCTCCGCGCGCAGCCGCTCCTCCGCCGCCAATAACGCGCGCTCCGCCTCGGCGACGACAGCGACCGTCCGCCCGAGCTGCGCTCCCTTCGTCTCGGCGAGACGCGCGGTCGCGACCGCTTGCTCCTCGTAAGGCTCGATCTTAGCCGCTTGCTCCGCCAGCTGCACCGTGCGCGATAGCGCGTCGATCTCGCCTTGCCGCACGGCCATCTGCTCGCGCTGCGCCCGCTTGTCCGCCAGCTGCGCGAATCGCCCGGCTAACGCGAGACCGCCCTGCAACGCCGTCTCCGCATCTCCGAGCCGCGCGCTAAGCTCATCGCGACGCGCCGACACGACGGACGCCGATTCGCCGTAATAAGCCGCTTCTTGCGATAGCCCCTCCATCACCTGCGCCGAGCTGCGGAACGGTTGGGCCAGCGCCGTCCAGAGCGCGCCTTCCTCCCGGCGAGGCAACGTCTCCTCCGCCTGCTTCACGTAGACGTCCTGCGTCGCCTTCTCTTGCCTCAGCGTATCCTGCAGCTCGCGATACTTGCGTTGGAACCGTTCCTCCAGCTTCTCGTACAGCCCCGTACGGAAAATACGCCGAAGGATCTCTTCTTTATTATCCGTATCCGAAGTGAGCAGCTTGCGGAACTCGCCCTGCGGCAGCATGACGATCTGGCTGAATTGCTCCTTCGTCAGCCCGAGTATCGATTCGAGCTTCGCGTTCACGTCCGAGACGATGAATCGGTCGACGCACGGAACGTCTTGTCCGGACGTCGTCTCGTACAACTCGGCTTTGCCGCCGGTCTCGTTCTTGTTGCCGCTCCGCCGGTGCGGCATCTGCCGCACGACCCGGTACGTGCGCGAGCCGACGCCGAACTCGTAATCGATCGCCGTATGTACGTCGTCGGCCGCGAAGTGACTTCGCAGCATGCGCGTCTCCGCCCGGTCTTCCCCGCTCGCGCTCCCGTACAGCGCGAAGCAGATCGCATCGAAGATCGTCGTCTTGCCCGCGCCGGTGTTGCCCGAGATGACGAACAACCGGCGATCCTCCAGCAGCCGGAAGTCGACCGTCTCCGCGTCGCGATACGGCCCGAACGCCGTCATCTGTATTCGTATCGGCCTCATACCGCGCCCTCCTCCTCGCGAACGACTTCCGCGTAAGTCTCGGCGAACAGCGTCCTTCGATCCTCGCTAAGCGGCTGTCCCTTCACTTCTTCGTAGAACGCCGCGAACAGCGCCACCGGATCGGCTTCGCGGCGCGAACCGACGCCGCCGGCGTCCGCTCCCGCTTCCCCCGTCCCCTCGGCGACTGTCGCCGGCTTCACTTCCACGTGCATGGCGTTCGGATAGACGGCGCGCGCCTTCTCCATCGGGAACAGCACCGGATCGTCGCTTAGCAGCGTCACGAACACGTAGTCGTCCGAAGCCACGGAGGCCGCTCCCACGATATCCGCGACCGGTGCGACGACCCGTCTCATGTCTCGAAGCGGCGAGAACGTACGCTGCTCGACCGAAACCTCCCCCGAACCGTCTATCTCCACGATGTAATAGCCTTTGCGGTGATGCTCCTCGGAGATCGAATACTTGAGCGGCGAGCCGGCGTACCGGATCCGTTCGTCGCCGACGTGATGCGCTTGGTGCAGATGCCCGAGCGCCGTATAGTGGAACGCGCGGAAGTATTCCGCGTGTACGTGTTCGGCGCCGCCGACCGACAAAGGCCGCTCCGACTGGCTCGTGTTCTCTTGCGGCGCCGCGCCCGGAGTAACGAACGCATGGCCGACGAACACTTGCCTCGCACCAGGGACCATCCGCCCCTCGATTCGCGAGACGATCGCCTTCATCGCGTCGTCGTGCGTGCGGATCGACTCGTCCTCCAGCGCGAACCTCGCCTGCGCCGGATCCGCGTACGGCACCAAGTGAAATTGAACTTCCCCTTCGGCATCTCTCAATAAGACGGACTTAACGTCCGCCGAGAACTGACCTGCCAAGTGCAAGCCCCGCGCTTCCATGATGCGCGTTCCGAACGCGAGCCGGTCCGGGCTGTCGTGGTTGCCCGATATCGCGAGCACGGGCACGCCGATGCGCAGAACGAGCTCGGCTAACAGCTCGTCCAACAGCTCGACCGCCTCCGTCGGAGGTACCGCCCGGTCGTACAGATCGCCCGCGACGACGACCGCGTCCGGGCGCTCCCGCTCTACCGTCTCTATCAATTGCCGTAACGCGAACCGTTGGTCCTCCGTCATATAGACGCCCTGAACCAGCTTCCCCAGATGCCAATCCGCCGTATGTATGAATTTCATGAAGGCTCGTCCTCCTGCCTGCTTATCCGATATTCGAAGACACTCTCTTCTCTATATTAATCGAATACCGGGACATCTGTCAGGAGAACAGGCCTGCGAGTTGTTTCCATAGGCTCCGCGTATAAACGAAAAACCGACCGGATCGGTCGGTTCGACTTTCGGTGTTCGATTATCGCCGTTCGGCTTACTTGCGGGAATGTCCATCCCGATAATCCTTGGGCGTCATGCCCGCGTCGTTCTTGAATACCCGGTTGAAGTGGCGAATGTTCGCGAACCCGGTCAGCTCCGCGATGTTGGTGATCTTCTCGTCCGTCATCGTCAGTCTTCGCTTCGCTTCCTCCAACCGAATGCCGGACAAGTATTCGACGAACGCGGTTCCCGTCTTCTGCTTGAACAACGTGCTGAAATACGCGGTGTTCAAGAAGACGTGGTCCGCGATGTCCTTCAGCGAGATTTGCTCGGCGTAATGGCGTTCCACGTAGCGGATCGCCTTCTGTATCGGATCCCGCTCCAACGATTGTCTCCCCGACGCGATGCTGGCGGTCAAATCTCCGAATACTTTGCGGCAGTAATCGATCAGCTCGTCTTGGGAGGATACGGCGCACGCTTCGAGAATGAGCGCGCGAATGTCGTCCGTCCCCAACCAGTCCTTCGTGATGCCCAGATCTTCCGAAAGCTCGTAGTAATGGAGAAGCAGCTTGCAGATTTGCTGATGCACCGTTTCCGGCGTCGTGGCCTTGTCGCATAAGTCGGAGACGACGGTCTCGACGAGTCCGTCGATCTCGTCCGTCTTGCCCGCGTTGATCGCTTGCTCCAGCGCCTCCCACGTCCACTTCTTCAATCCCGAAGCGACCTGGACGTTCGTAACGAGCTTCTCGTATTCGAGCACCTTGTCTCCTCCGACGACGAGACGGTACAACAGCGCGATCCTCGCTTCGTTGAACGATTCGGGGACGTTCTCGAAGCTCTTCACGCATCGCCCGACTCCGATCGTCACGGTCAAGTTGGATAGCGACTTGATCTGGCGGCCTATCGATTCGGCCAGCTCCGACAGCTTCCCGCGGGAACGATCCGGATCCGGCAGGTTGATCAGCGCGGCGACTTCCGAGTCGGAATAGACGAAACAGAACCCCTTGCCCCGATTGTCGATCATCTCCTGCACGAATTGACGAATGTACAGCTGGAACAACGACGGGTCGGAATTCCGGTAACGTTCGCCGTCTACCGATTGCTTATCCAGCTTGATCGCGAAGCTCGCGAAATACGGCTCTTCGAGATTCACGCCGAGCCTGGCGAGCGCATCCAAGTGCTGCTGCCCCACGCTGCGGCGGTTCATGCCCGCGACGAGCAGATCTTCGGCTTGCCTTCGAACACGAGGTTCGTCCGGCGCGTCCTCGTGCTCCCTTGTTTTCAGGAAACCCGCCTTCAGGTCCTCCTCCAGCTTATCGAGAACCCGGAGCAGCTCCTCCCTCTCGATCGGCTTCATCAAATAATCGATGGAGCCGTGACGCATCGACTGCCGCACGTACGTGAAATCCTCGTACCCGCTGATGACGACGCTGAGCAATTCCGGAAACCGCTCGCGCGCGATTTTTTGCAGCTGAATGCCGTCCATCCGGGGCATCCGGATATCGGTCAGCAGGACGTCCGGCTTGAGCTGTTCGATCATTTCCAGCGCCTCGTAGCCGTCCTTGGCGGCGCCGACGACTTCCCAATCGCTTCGCGCGGAGACGATGATGGAATGAAGCCCTTTCCGGAATATCGCTTCGTCGTCCACGATCAATAGTTTAGGCATGCTATCCCTCCGTCTGGCTTCGTTCGAATTGGGCCGGCAGGGACAGCGTCACTTTCAACCCTTGGTACGGCATGCTCTCCAGCGCGATGCCGTAGCCCTCCCCGAAGTTGAGGACGATTCGGCGATGAACGTTAAGCAGTCCGTTGCCGGATCGGCCGCCTAGATCCTTGGAATGAAGCAGCTTGCTCCGAAGCTGCTCGAGCTCGTCGTTCGTCAAACCGATGCCGTCGTCCTCGACGACGATCTTCAGAACCCCGTCCGCGACCGCCCCGGACAACCGGATCAGTCCCGTGCCGATCCCCTTGTCCAAGCCGTGGTTGATCGCGTTCTCCACGACCGGCTGGATCATGAGCGGGATGACTTTGCAGGCAAGAGCGTCGGGCTCGATCGCTTGCTCGAACCGGAGCCGGTCGTCGTACCGGATTTTCTGAATGCTCATGTAGCCGTTCACGTGCTCGAGTTCGTCCGCGAGCAACGCCGTTTCTTTGCGGTTGCTTAAGCTGTAACGGAGCAGGCGGCCCAGGTTGTTCGCCATCGTGACGATTTCCCGGTTGCCCGCAAGTTCCGCGTACATGCTGATCGATCCTAGCGTGTTGTATAGAAAATGAGGATTGATCTTGCTCTGCAGCGCGGCGATCTGGGCGTCCTTCTCGCGGATTTCGGTCTCGTACAGCAAATAACCGAGCTCGCTCAGCTTGGACACCATCTTGTTGAACGCGTTGCCGAGCCGGCCGACCTCGTCTTGCGTCGTGACGGGAAGCATGACGTGCAGCTCGCCTTGTTCGACCTTGCGCATCAACCTGCTCAGCTTGCGGAGAGGATTCGTGATCCGGAACGCGATGAAGACGGACAGCAGCGTCGCCAGCCCGATGGACGTCAAGATCGCGATCGTGATGGAATTGCGAACGACGACGCTGTCCTTCATGAGCTCGCTGACGGGGACGGCGCTGAGCGTCGTCCAACCGGTGACGGGAGAGGCGACGTGAGCGACGAGCAGCTTGCCTTGTCCGCCGCCTCCCGAGACGCGGGCGACGCCTTCTCCCTCCATCGCTTCCCATTCGATGGCCGCGGCCGATATGTCCCTCCGGATGACGGGCTGTCCGGTCCGGTCGACGATCTCGAGCGATTCCTTCTCGCCGATGGTGACCTGGGCCAATATTTTGCGTACCGATTCCGGATCGATATCGAGGACGATATAACCGATCGTCTCGCCGGTATCGAAGCTCTTGAGCTCGCGGGCGATCGAGAACACCTCGTATTTCGTCCCGCTCGTCGCTTGAATTTCGTGCGTGGCGATGAACGTCGGCTGCCCGAACCGGGATTTCGTCTGCTTCAGCCATTCCGCGCTTTCGTCCAGCTTGTACGTCGTTAAGTACTGGCTCTCGGGAAGCACGACGTAGGAAGCGCCCTTCTCCCCATATAGGGATACGCCCATAATGTCAACGCGTCCGTTGATGAAAATTTTCGATACGAAGTCGTTCAGGTTCGATATCTCGTCCAACGTCAGCGGCTGTCCGGGTTCGCGCTTGGAACCGACGAAGTCGAGAATGTCCTGGTATTGGTAAGGGGACAGCGTGAGACGGTTCAGCTCGTTCATGTACGTATCGATGTTCAGCGTAACCTGCTTCGTCGCCTGCAGCTGATAGCCGCCGACGTTCTTCTCCATCGTGCCCTCGAAGCTGGAGAACGTATAGAAGCCCATGACGGCGAGCGGAACGAACACGAGCACGAAGTTGACCCAGATCAGTTTGCGGGCGAGCCCCTGGTCGCGGAACCACTGTCCCGGCGCGCGGAGCCGCCTCATGAGCCTTGGCGCAGCGCCGCGTTGACTTTCGCTTGGGCATTGCGCAACGCTTGCTCGGGCGTCTGCTGGTTATAGTTCATCTTCTCGAATTCCCGGATCAGCACCTCGATCAGCGACCACATCTTCGCGTTGCGCGGCCAATAGGCCACGTAGTTGGCGACGGCCGCGTATTCGCTGCGGACGTTCCCGCTGTCCGCCGCCTCTCCGTTCGCTACCGTCGTCACGCTAGGCACGTGGCCCGCTTCCGCCCACATGTCCTCGTGCTCGACCATCCATTTGACGAACGTCATGATCGCGCGCTGCTTGCTCTCGGTCATGTCCCGCTTGCTAGGCATGGCGAGCGTATGGGAATCTCCCCATGCGGACGGTCGGTCGTACAAGGTCGGAATCGGCACGACGCCGAAGTCGAGGCCGGGCGCGTCCTCGAGCGCTCCCGTCGCCCACATGCCTAGCGGAAGGACGGCGGCCTTGCCCTCGTAGAACAGCTTGAAGGCGTCGTTGATGTTCGGCGGGATCAAGCCTTCCGAGGTCAGGCCGTGCATGAAGGAGAGCGCCTCCAGCGCTCGCGGATTATCGAACACGGCCGTCGTCCCTTGCTCGTCGAAGAACGCGCCCCCGTCCGCCATCTGGTTGTACAAGCTCCACCACAGCCAGACGGTATCGATGCGCGTGCTCGGCTGCGCGAGAGGCGCGACGTCCGCCGGAACCGCTCGCCGGATCTGCTCCAAGAACGACTTGAACCCCTCCGGCCCTTGCCGGATAACGGGACGGTCGGAGGAGTCCAGCAAGCCGGCTTGCCCGAGATGCTTCTTGTTGTAGTATAAGACGAGCGCATGGGTGTCGAGAGGCACGGAATACGAATGCCCGCCGTACATCGTCGACGCCAGGATGTTCGGGTTGAACCGTTTCCAGTCGAGGCCGACTTTCTCGGCCGGCTCCGTCAAATCCTCGATGTAGCCGTTCTGCACGAATTGCGGCAGGCTCGTCGAGTGGACGATCGCCACGTCGGGAGCGTTGCCGGACAGAATGGCGGTGCGCAGACGCGAGTAGTAGTCGTCCAGCCTCGAATTCGTCTGAACGACTTGAATGGCGGATTGCTCCTTGTTGAACCGATCGACCATCTGCGCCATGAATTGGTTGTCCCCGCCGCTGAACGGCGTCCAGTACTGAATGCGAACGACGGGAGCCGGCTTCGGCTCCGCTTCTTCGGAAGACGGCTTG
Organism: Cohnella sp. GCM10027633; assembly: GCF_042675445.1. Classification (NCBI taxonomy): domain Bacteria; kingdom Bacillati; phylum Bacillota; class Bacilli; order Caryophanales; family Paenibacillaceae; genus Cohnella; species Cohnella sp. GCM10027633. Next base: position 97,862 of record NZ_JBHTGV010000006.1, read on the forward strand.
CCCGTGCATCCGGCCAGACTCGAACATACCGCCAATAGAAGAAGCGTCGCTATCGCCGTTCGTCGCCTTCCGCCGCGTTTCCCGTTCCCGTATCCCGTCATCTGCGCATGCCTCCGTTGTCGCCGTTATCCGCGAATGTCCATGTAATCTACGTTAAGTTTGCCTTTGACTGTCGTTAGCTTGAACTCGTGCTTGCCCGCGCCGAGCTCGACTTCCAACTCGAGCGGTACGAATTCGTTCCTTGCGGACTTCGGCGCTTCTACTCTCTTAGGCTTGCCCCCGTCAACCGAGAGCAGAAGCTCGCCCGCTTGTTCCGACGGATTGGACAAGGCGACCCGGACGACGTAAGTCCCGGCAAGCGGAACGACGACGTTCGGGAAGCGGACCGCGGATTCGCCGTCCGCGAGCGACGCAATCCCCCAACCGGAAGCGAACGGATTGTCCTCCGCTTCGGCGGTTCCTTCCGCTTGGGCGTTCTCCGCTTCGTAACGCGGAATTTCGATCGCTTCGATTCGAACGCCGGAACCTCCTGCCGCCAGAGCGATTTCGTTCATGCCTTGCTTGAGCGCAACCGTCGCGTACGCGTATCCCGTCGCGTCCGGCTTCGTTGCCGGCAAGGAGATCGCGCGCTCCTGGCCTCCGTTCGCAGACAGGCCGATCATGCGCTCCTCGCCGGAATCGTTCCGATAATGGATCAACAGCGGCGCCTCGGCGTCTTGGGACGACGGAATCGCGCCGAACGTCAGCTTGCCTTCGGCAAGGACGGCGCTATCCGCCTTCATGACGCCCGTGCCCGCCGGCGCTTCGATCGCCGTGTCCAGGGACAGCGGCTTGCCGAATGCCGGCGTGCCATCCTCCTGCCATGTTACGAGCTGGGCGCGGGCTTTGCGGTTGGCCCAGCCGTCGTTCATGCCGGACGTCCCATGGTAGACGATCCAGTCCTCCGTCCCGTCCGGGGACCGGACGAACGAATTGTGCCCCGGGCCGTATACGCCCGCCGAGTCGTCCATCTGCATGAGCGGCTGCCCGGCTTTGCGCCACGCTGCCGCATCGAGCGGGTCCGCGTCTTGCGCAAGCGACAGCAAGCCCAGACTGTAGTAAGGCGTCCAGCTGCCCGCTCCCGAATAGACGAGATGCACGCGGCCGTCCTTCTTCAGAATCGATTGGCCTTCGTTAATGTAAGGCGGTCCGCCGGCCCTCTCCCATTCCTCCGTCGGTTCGTTCAACAGCACGCGCGGGCCGCTGATCGCGAGCGGATCGCTCATCGGGGCGATGTACGTGTTCTGCTGAACGTTCGCGTCGCCTTCCCAACCGGACCATATAAAGTACAGCTTGCCTTCGTGCTCCATCGCCAATCCGTCGATCGCCCATTTATTCGTGGAATCGGTAATTTGGCCCTTGAACGTATAGTCGCCCATAGGATCATTGGAGTCCGCCTGCAGCGCGTACATGCGGTGATTCTCGTTCAGTCCGTCGTCCGCGGCGAAATAAATATACCACTTGCCTTGGATATATTGAATTTCCGGCGCCCATAGATTCGAGGAATAGGCTTCTCCCGCCGGCGGATACCAGACGGTTCGGCGCTCGGCGTTCCGGAAGTCGATCGTCCGCGATTTCAAGACCATGACGTCCGTGCCGTTGTGGGTGAACGTCATGTAATAGTAGCCGTCTTGGTAGACGACGCTCGGATCGGGCGTTTCCATCTCGGACAACGTATTCTTGAACGTACCGCCGTGGCCCCGATAGTCGAACCGTTGTTCCGATGTTGTTCTCTTGTTGTCCATAACCACGCTTCCTATCCATCCGGCGGCACCTATGCCCGCGATCAGGCAAGCCGCGATCATTGTTCGTTTCACGTTCGGTCCTCCCCTATCCGTCCGTCACTTGATGCCGGATTGCGTAATCGCTTTGACGAATGAGCGCTGGCCGACGATGAAGACGAGCAGCACCGGCAGCGTCGCGATGACCGTCATCGCCATCAGCTTGCCGTAGGCTTGCGTGTAGCTGCCTTGCGCCATCAAGGCGATGCCCGCGGTGATCGTGCGCATTTCCGGCGAAGTGGTCACGTAGAGCGGCCAGACGAAATCGTTGTACACGGACATGAACGTGAAGATGCCGAGCGTGACCATGACCGGCACCGTGGAGGGCATCAGAATGCTTGCGTATATTTTCCACTTGTTCGCCCCGTCCATGCGCGCCGCTTCTTCGATCTCCCGAGGGAACGACCTGAAGAACTGATAGAGCAGGAACACGCCGAACGCGCCGCCCGAATAAGGCAGAATGAGCGCGTAATAGGTATTGATGAACCCGAAGGAGCTGAATTCCATGTACATCGGGAGGAACGTCAGAATGCCAGGGATCATGAGCGAGGCGACGAACATGGCGAACATCGTCTTGCGAAAAGGCAAATCGGTTAAGCGCGCGAGCGCGTAAGCAGCCAACGAGTCGACCAACAGAACGATAGCCGTCCCGGCTACGCCTGTCAACAGCGAGTTGGTGATCCAGCGGATGATCGGTACGTTCATCAGCTCTCCGTTCAACCCTTGCGCGTAATTGTCCCACGTCGGTTTCTTCGGAATGAAATTCATCTGGCCGGCAAGCGCCTCGAAATCGTTTTTGAACGACGTGGACAGCATCCAGACGAGAGGCACCAGGAAGACGGCGGCGACGACGATCGCAAGCGCCACGAGAAGCATCGATTTGGGATTACGCATCTTGTTGCTCCTTCCCCGCGTTGGTCAAGCGGTATTGAATGACCGAGATCAGCATGATCCCCAGCGCCATCAGAATGGCCATCGCCGATGCCGAACCGACGGCTCTTCCTTTGAAAGCCTCGTCCAGCACGTTCATGAGCAGCACCTTCGTGCTGTCCCCCGGTCCGCCGCGCGTCAGAAGGAACGGCTGCGCGTAGATGTTGAAGGACGCGATGGTAGACGTGATCATGACGAACAGCATCACGGGGCGAATCGAAGGCAGCGTAATGCCGACGAACTTCTGGAACGCGCCGGCTCCGTCGATCGAGGCGGCCTCGTAATAATCTTCGGGCACTTCGTTCAAAGCGTTGACGAAAATAACCATATTGAAGCCTACCGTCCACCAGATCGTCGTCGATACGAGCGCGAGCCACGACCACGGCAAGTCCGTCAGCCACGGGATGGGCGCGACTTGGAACTTCTGCAGGAGCCCGTTAATGAACCCGGCGTTGGTGTCGTACATCATCAGCCATATGACCGCCATGACGGACGCCGAAATGGCGAAGGGCATGAAGTAAAAGGTGCGGAACAAGCCGCGGATTTTCGCTGGGAGATTGTTAACCAAGAGCGCCAGCCCGAGACCGACGGCGATCAGGAACGGGACCGAGTAAATGACGAATTGCGCCGTCGTCCATAAGCCGTTGAAAAACTGGGAGTTCAAATAGGTGCCCGGCGTAAAAATCGTAACGTAATTGCTGAACCCTACGAACTTCTGATGATCGGACAGCAGGTCGAAATCGTGCAGGCTGATGTATACGCCGTATCCGATCGGAAACAGCATGAATAACGCGAAGCATACCGCGTACGGCAACGCGAACAACGATGAACTTAGCCGGGATTGCCAGGTCGTTTTCATAGTCGGTTCCTCCCCCTTCTTGATGAGGAAAAGACGGAGAGCGCCTCGCTCCCCGTCTGCTCCTCCATGCGATTACTTGTTCAATACTTGCTTGGATTTGGAGGCCGCGTCGTCCAACGCCTTCTGAATGTCCTTCTTGCCGAGAAGCGCGCTGCTCAGCTCGCCCCAGATCGGATCGGAAATCTGGCCCCAGTTCAATACGTTCGGCGCGAATTGCACGTAGGAGAAGCTGTCCGCGATCGAACTTTGCGGCAGAGCCTTGAAGTCCGCGCTGTCGAGCATCGGCTTGGAAGCGAGCGCTTGACCGGATACCGCCCAGTCGAGGGAGTTGGACGCGACGTACTTCAGGAAGTCGCCGATGCCGCCGAGCTTCGCCGGGTCCGTCGTGTCTTTCGGTACGACGAAGTTGTGGGAGCCCGCGAATACGGCTTGCTTCGCTTTGCCGATCTGCGGAACCGGAGCGATACCGTAATTCAAGCCCGCTTCGTCGAATTGGCTCTTCATCCAAGGACCGTTGAATTGGATGGCGTTCTTGCCTTGCAGGAACAGCGTGTTCTCGCCGTCCTGTTGCACGTTGCCCGGGGAGAAGCCTTTATCCACGAGGCCGCGCAGCCATTGCACCATCTCGACCGCTTCCGGAGAGTTGTAAGCGACGTCGGTACCGTTCCACAGCTCGCCGCCGTTCTGCCAGACGAGCGTCGGGAAGATGAATTGCTGCGGCCATAGCGTCGGTACGACGTAGCCGTAAGTGCCTTTGCTCTTGTCCGTCAGCTTCTCGACGGCGGCGTCGAACTCGGCGCGGTTCGTCGGCGCGGAAGCGATGCCCGCCTTCTCGAACAAGTCTTTGTTGTAGTACATCACGAGCGGATGAATATCGAGCGGAATGCCGTACCATTTGCCGTCGATCGTCGAGTATTGGACCGGCGCGTCTACGTAATCCGTTTTGTTGATACCGGATTGGGCCGCGAGGTCGTCGATCGCTTGCAGCTGGCCTTTGTTCTGGTACGTCGGAATTTGGTCCACGTGCATGATCATCAGGTCCGGGCGATCCTTGGCCGTGCCGAGCGCGACGTCCAGCATTTTGTAATATTCGCCGTTCGGCTGAATGACGAATTTGACTTTGACGTTGTCTTGGGAGGCGTTGTACTGATCGACGATCTTCTTCATGAACGCGCCGTCCGCACCGGAGAACGGGGACCAGAACAGCAGCTCGGACTTCTCGACCTTCGCCGGCTGCTCGCTCGCTTGCCCGCTGGCCGCGGGAGACGCGCTGCCCGAATTGTTGCCCGCGTTGTCGTTGTTGCCGTTGTTGCTTCCGCAGCCCGCCAGAGCGAGCGATGCGACCGTAAGCGTCATGCCGAGCGTGGTCAAGCCTTTAATTGTTTTATTCAAAGCTGATTCCCCCTGATCGATGAGTGCGTTTCCCTTGCTGAGTCTCATCTTACCGGGAAGCGGGCGGCATAAATACGACGTCGCTTTGGACGTAGTGGACATATTTTTGGGTTATGCAACGAAATGTCCGAACCCCCGCAACGCGCACACATTGTTTGGCTAGAGATGAATATATTGATTACGATCAACCGTTTTTGACATTAGCGAGAGGGGGTTGCCCATGAACCATACCTCGTTCATTCTGTCCCGCGAGGACTGGTCGCTCCACCGCAAGGGCTACCAGGATCAAGCGCGTCATCAGCAGAAGGTACGCGAAGCGATCAAGCAGAACTTGCCCGACCTGATCAGCGAAGAGAATATCGTGCTATCGGATGGGCGCCAGATTATAAAGATCCCGATCCGCAGTCTGGATGAATACCGGTTCGTCTTCAATATGAATAAGAAGAAGCACGTTGGTCAGGGCAAAGGGGACAGCAAGGTCGGGGACGTGCTCGGCGTGGACCCGACGCCTCAAGGCGGCAAAGGGCAGGACGCGGGCTCCGATCCGGGAGAGGACGTCGTCGAAGCGGAAATCTCGATGGCGGAGCTGGAGACGATGCTGTTCGAGGAGCTCGAGTTGCCTTACCTGCAGCGCAAGGAACGCGAACAAATCGATTCGAGGGAAGTACGGTTCACCGACGTCAGGCGCAAGGGCATCATGTCCAACATCGACAAGAAAAGGACGATTCTCGAGAACCTGCGCCGCAATTCGCGCGAAGGCCATCCGGAAATCCACGGCATCTCGCCAGACGATCTGAGGTTCAAGACGTGGGAAGAAATCGTGAAGCCGCATAACAACGCGGTCATTCTGGCCATGATGGATACTTCGGGGTCGATGGGCTCCTTCGAGAAGTATTGCGCCCGCTCGTTCTTCTTCTGGATGAGCCGCTTCCTGCGCAAGCAATACGAGAAGGTCGAGATCGTGTTCATCGCGCACCATACCGAGGCGAAGGAAGTAACTGAGGAAGAGTTCTTCACCCGCGGCGAGAGCGGCGGCACGATCTGCTCCTCCGCCTACGTGAAGGCGCTCGAGATTATCGACAGCCGCTACCCGCCTTCCCAATACAACATCTACCCGTTCCACTTCTCCGACGGCGACAACCTGACGAGCGACAACGAAAGGTGCGTCCGGCTCATTCAGGAAATGCTGAAGAAGTCGAATATTTTCGGCTACGGAGAAGTGAACCAATACAACCGTTCCAGCACGCTGATGTCGGCCTACAAGCATCTGGAGCATCAGCAGTTCCTGTATTACGTGATTAAAGAGAAGGCCGAGATTTACTCGGCGCTGAAGACGTTCTTCAAGAAACGCGAAGCGGCGGTTTGAACTTGTGGGAAGCGAGGATTAAAGATATAATCAGGTTAGAAAAAGGACGGCGCGCCAAACGCCATCCCCTGCACAACGCTTGAGTGGGAAACCTCCGACCGTAATACGAATGAAGCCGAAATAACCCGTCCCATTGGCGCTAACCTGAGGGCGGGTTATTTTCGTTTTAAGTAATTTAGGAGAGCAAGTAAAAACGTCCCCAACATAATTACTTCAACCAACGAAAATTGCATAGGCATCACCTCCTCACGAAGGAGGCGAGTCTAATCCCACCCAAGGCGGTTGTACAATTTCATTTTACCATTGATCAAATAGAATGGGAACGTACGTTTGTAATCGTCAAAGCGCTGGAAATCATCGATTCACGATACCCGCAAAATGAGTACAACATTTACCCAATTCATTTTTCCGACAATTTGACTTCGAACAACGAACGGTGCGTGAAGCTTATTGCTGAACTGACCAAACGTTGCAATATGTTCGGGTAAGTTGAAGTTAACCATTATAACCGCTCTAGTACGTTGATGGCTGCCTACAAGCACATCGAAGATCAAAACTTCCTATATTATGTGATAAAGGATAAATATGACATATTATTGGCATTGAAACAGTTTTTTCAATACGACTAGTAAAAAAAGGATGTAGAGGCTTGATAAGCCCTACATCCCTGTCTTATTCAATAGAAGTTATACGTTAATCAACTTGGATAAAGGTGTAATACCAAGTTGATTGTCCGGTTCCTGCAAGACTAATATAGGCCGTAGTCGGCGTCACGGACCAATGATCGTTGATTATTGCAAAATTTTCAATATACGAATAATAAGCTCCTTGAGCAGACCACCAATAAACAGAATAATTTTGAACGCCTTTAATGGTTAAAGTATGGTTATTATACGGGCTTTGATCAAGGCTGATATACCCTGGACCATATGTTTGTAATTTATTTTTCAGTGTATTATATGGATCTTGTACCGCGAATAATTCATCATCATTGGAACTATTTTGTGTATTCCATGGGTTTCCGACTGCATCAACGGCAATTTTAAATATGTTGTTGTTATCGTTGTACCATACACCGCTGCTGCTAGAATAATAGGAAGAATTCTTCATTGCATTATATGCTGTATTCCTTTGAGTCTGAGTTATTGCCGGATATTGATAATATCCCATGATCTCTAATGTTGCAACCAACGCACAATCATTTGACCCAGAATAGGTGCTAGAATTCTGATCAAGCTCCGGTACGGTTAAGGAATATTGATCATTTAAAATAACGCCTTTGCCAGATCCATAATAATTTTGAAGCCATACAACTGGATCTGTTATGTAGTTATTTCTAGAAGTACCTTCATTAGCTCCATAGCCTTGTAATACTGTATCTTCCATTATTTTATCTAATTTTTTCCATTTATAGTTGGATGTTTCCTTCTTTGTTTTTACTATTTTTTTTGCTTCAGCTTTTACTTCATCAATATTTTTTCCTTGTTTGTTACCGTCATCAACTATACCGTTTGTTACGGAGAAATGTTCAATACCTTCAACATAAACGGCATCATTTTTTGCGAAATATTCCTCATCAACCTGCCCATAAGAATATTGAACTATGTTTCCGCTATCTGCATCCACAATTATGTACCCAGTACCATAAACCAACATCACTTCCGAAAGGTTATCATCAGTATCTAATATTGGAACTATTTTTTTAATATCAAGTTTTCCATTCTTAAAGAGATTAGCCCATTCGCTATCCTTATCTGCAATTACACGTAACACCGTATCAAGAATTCCATAAGCCACGGCTGTTTTTAATTTTTCGTATTCTTTCGTAGAGTTCGCTAAATTTTTAGGTACCAATTTCGAGACATCAAATCGCTCGATACTTTCATTTCCGATTGAAGGTGCTGCAATTGCGTTAAGAGAAGAAGAGAAAATAAATGTTGTAGAAATTGTAGCCACCATTAGTTTTTTTCCTAAGTTTGAATATTTACTTTTAATTTTCATATTTTCACTCCTATTGATTGTTTGGATTAATAATTTATTTGTTGTTCGTTACCGCTGAATTTCTCCATACTTTATTGCCATTGTGTACGTTTTTTGTTGATCCGTAATTTTAATACCTATCCCCTCGGACAACATTTCGCGTGTGAGCTTACTATGTGTTTTATACTTTCGTTGAAAAACAGTTTCATTGAAAGAAATTAAATGGAATGGCGATGTATTATTTCTGTCATCTGTTTTCAATTGTTCGGTTTCTAACCCCACAGCTTCTTTTAGTTTTTCATCAAGAAATATTAACGATGCTTGAAATGAAACATCATGCTTTGTGGAGTTAGATACCACTACATATACTTCTAATTCATTTTCTTTTTCGTACCACTTCACATAACTCTCTTGGGCTACATTAATTTCGTTTTTTTCAGAACACGCTGTGCAACAATAAACTAGTGTTAGTGCGATAATAATGAATAGTCCTCGTAAATGTAGCATAATTCATCTCCTAACAACCCTAGTCTACGCAGACCCCAATATCAGAAATACTTACTTCGCATTCCACCCCCATTCTCTAAAAATAGTTTTTTAAAATGTCAAGATAAATTAAAATTTTCAATTTATCTCAACAACCAAACAATACCATTTTTGGGTTCATCTGTAAATGGTTCTTTTGTCACAATCCTCGATGGTAACCTCTTTTGAATACCTGAAGAAGTTGAGTTCGTCACTAATGTTTTTATTTCTTCACTATGTAACACAATTGAAAAAGTATTTAGTTTCAGTACTTAAATAAAATTCACGGAATTTAATATTTCTTGAAAGCTATCTGTGTTTTTTGAATGGGATTTGAATCGTCGCAAAGCCCCGCCGGTTTCGGCGGAGCTTTCGTCATTGATGGTCAATTATAGCTCACTTCAAGGTGGCGGTCCGTATAAACGATTCTCTTAATTAGCTCGTGAAAGATAGTTCTTAATTGCGTCTCCTTCACATTCAATTCCCGAAATCCCTCAAAGAGATCGCGTAATATCGAGCCTTGATCATCCGTCTTCCTTAGATTATCGTCTAGTCTAGTTAATGTATCAATCTCTTCGTTCGCCGCCCGAATCTGCTGTTTGAACGCAAACATCTTCCGTGTATAGACCCCTACGGTAAAGAGCTCCCTTTGCTGAAAAAGCGCCATCTGATCCTTCGTGACTTTCTGGATTCTGCTTTTTACGGATCGCGACCACGCGAACTCCGTACTGTTCAAACATGCCGATAATCGCAGGGTTTTCTTGCTTATCTCTCCCTACGCGACTGACTTCCTTAAAAACAAGAAGTTTGAACTTATTGTCGCGTGCATTCTTAATGGCTTGCTTCATTTCCGTACGATTAAAGACGCTCGTGTAATAACCCGAAGCGGCCTCATCACAATAGATGAGAAGATCCTCCGAGTCGTAAAGAGGACCTTGGGTGGAAGACAAAACTCACGCCTCCCCCTATGATCGTCTTCTTGCAGGTGAACGAAGATTTCGATTCCATAGGTTTTGAGCGCGTATTCCTTTACTTTCTCGACCAACCACTCCTCAATCGGAGTTTCGCCTTCCCGTTCCGTATAGGTAAACTTCATCGCCTCTCCATCCCATACCTCCGTTCCTTCAACGTATGTTGGCGACGACTTGTCACATTCGTTTATTATGAGACACACACCTCGATGGGCTCCTTCGAAAAATATTGCGCCCGCTCGTTCTTCTTCTAGATGAGCCGCTTCCTGCGCAAGCAATACGAGAAGGTCGAAATAGTGTTCTGTATTACGTGATTAAAGAGAAGGCCGAGATTTACTCGGCGCTGAAGACGTTCTTTAAGAAACGCGAAGCGGCGGTATGAGATTGCGGAGAAAGAGATCATGATTTATAATTACAATAAGAAAAAAAGACGTCGCGCCGACGCCGTCCCTTGCAAAACGCTTTAAGTGAGATAGCTCAGATTATTAATGAATAAATCCGAAATAACCCGTCACCTGGCGCGAACCTGGGCGGGTTATTTTCGTTTTAAGTGGGCATCCGGTTCGATGATCTCCTTATATAGAAGAAAAAACGCCCGCCAGGACGGTCCAGAGGACCGGCCCGGCGGGCGCAACCGACTACATTAATTACCGTAAACTTTCCAAGATTCGATGCCTGTAGACGTGGTAGATTTAGCCGTTATGCTCAGCCGGATCTGATTCGTCGTAACCGGCGTGAACGTCGTCGTGTTGTACTGGTTCGCCAGCAAGCCGAGACCCGATGGGCTAGCGACGTTCGTCCAGGCGCTGCCATTCCAGTATTGAATCGTATACGAAGCCGGCAAGTCGATGCCTCCGTTATCGTCGAACCAATAGACGTCGACCGAGGAAATCGTTTTGTTCGCGCTGAACGTATACTGCACCCATTGCGTCGTACCCGGATTATCCCAGTTCCCGTACACCGGATGGCCGCGATCGTTCGAGCTCGTCGGCGTATAGCCGTCGTTCAAGCCCGCCAAGCTTTCCCACGAGGAGACGAAGGATGTCGATGCCGTCGCTTGCGACGCGATGTCCGTAGGAGTCGTGCCTCCGCCCATGAGTGCGCTGATCTCCGAAGCGCTAAGCGCTCTGCTGTAGATACGGAAGTCGTCTACCGAACCGTTGAAGTAAGCATCGCCGGAAAATTGCGATCTGCCGATCCAGTTGTTCGTCGTCGTGCCAAGGCTGGACGGATTGAGCGTCATGCTCGTATTGGTCGCGACTTGCACGCCGTCTACGTACAATCTGCCCGTCGATCCGGAGATCGTGACCGCGACGTGCTTCCATACGCCCGTCGGGAATGCGGTCGTCGAGCTGATCTGCTGCTCGGAACCGTTGCCGTTGTTCGTGATGGCGAAGCGGAGACCCGCGGCGCCCGGTTGAGGCGACAAGAACATATAGTTGGTCGTGCTGGAGCCGATATCGAAGATGCGCGTCCAGTTGCTTAAGCTGTTCGCCTTCACCCACGCGGCGATCGTCACGCTCGCTGAACCGCTGGCGATGCCGCTCGGCATGCTGACGTATCCGTTCGTACCGTTCAAGGCAACCGCGTTGCCCGTCTGCCCTGCCGCGAACGTCGCGCCGCCGTTCAGCGTGCCCGTCTTGCTATTACCGGACGAATCCGCTGCGGATGTTCCGCTCGTCTCGCCGAACTCATAGCGAACGAGTTGGTCAGGCAGCGTACCTTGGACCGTCTTCGTTACCGTATCCGTCGATTGCAAAGCGGAATCGCTCGCGGTCAGCAAGAATACGTATGTTCCCGGAACGGTGACCGTTGCCGTCGTATTCAGCGCGCTCGCGTTCGCGATCGAAGCCGTGCCAGGACCGCTTTGCAGACTCCAAGTCGTCGTTACCGAGCTGCCGCTAGGCAGGCCGTCGTCGGTAGCCGTACCGGACAAGGTAATCGCGGAAGGCAAGTTAACCGTCGCATTAGCCCCTGCATCCACGATCGGAGCATTGTTGCCGCCACCGCCGCCTCCGAGCGTGAAGCTCAGCAAGCTAGAGGTGCTGAGTGCACCGTCGTTAGCGGTAAGCCTAGCCGTATAGGAGCCTGCTACCGTTCCGGTGGCATTGGTGACTGCCGCTTTATTGTTGGTGAAGCTAAGTGCACCGCCTGCAGGAGTGCTGACGACTTCCCATAGGTAAGTCGTTGCGCCGTTCGGCGCGCCGTCGTCGGTCACGATTCCGTTCAACAGAATCGGAGTATTGACCGGGCGATTTACGTTCACCACTTCCGTAGTCACCTGCGGAGCTTGATTGGATCCTGTAGTTGCCTTCTCGATGATCACTTCTGCGGTCGTTAGCGCGCTGCTCATCTGGAACATCGCAACGCCTTTATTGTTCTGCACATAGAACTGTCCGACATTGGCGCCGTTCAGCTTGATCGTATAATAGCCATTCGCTACGCCTGGCCCATCGAGCGTAATTCTGGATGCGTGCGTTTTTTGAGACAGATTCGCGATTTGAAGGGTAATCGCCGTGCCGTCTTTTTGAATCAGCGCATTCGTCATCTCGTCGCTTTCCGAAGTCAGGTAGATTTTCTCCTTGATCAGGTTGATCCGCTTGCCGAACCCGTCCTTAGGCGTGATATTGTAGGCGTTGCCCGCGTCGGAGACCGTTGCTCCATACCCGAATAGCCCGAATACCGGATCGACGGCAATATCAGAGCTGATACGGAGTAGCGAGCCGTAGAATCCTTCCTCCGATTCTCCGGAGAAGTCCTGCCAGCCGTTGTTCATGACGCGCGTACCGCCATCGTATACGTTCTTGGTGCCGGTACCGCCCTTGTGAGCATTGAATCTCCAAGCGCTGCTGCCTACGGACTGAGCGGAGATCTGCCCCATATTGATGGCGTTGAAGTTCGATATCTTCGCCGCGTAGTTGCGTTGCTGCGCGACGGCCGTCTGATCCGCGGTTCTGCCGTCAGCCTGATAACGAAGCATATCGTCCATGATGGAGCCTGCCAGAGACGCGGTATATTGGAAGTTCCACCAGCCTTCGCCGGCGCGGAATACCGGTACGGAATAGAAGTACCAGTTAGGCTGGATGCCGCGCATTGCTCGCGTCTTCAAGTCGGCTGCCTTCATGGCCGACAAGGCGCTGGCTACCTTCGAGTCGGTCGGGTAGTAGGTGCGCAATGCCTTCGCCGCCGCATACGCGCCTTCTTCGCCCGTATTGTCGTATTCGAATTCCGAGCCGTAAGGATAACGAGCGTTCAATACGCTTGTCGCTTTATTCTGAGCGAACTTCGTTCTGAGATTATTATATTGAGTCGTCATTCCTTCTTCTTTCAACGCCTCGATCAGATCCGGAATTTGCTGTTCGCCATAGAATCCGGTTGCCCCTGCGCCGACGCGGTTATAGTAGATGCCATAGGCCTTCTCCAGATAGAATTGCGGAGATTCGCGATACTGGATCATATTCGGATACGCCTTCTGGATCCGGTACATGTTGAAGAATGCGGTCGCTTCCATCGCTTCGGAGAATGTCCGCACGTAAGGCGCGCTCGACGTCGTGTATATACCGGAAGCATTGAGATAGTTCGCGACCGTGAAGGACGATTGCGTATATTTCATATAGTTCTTCCACATGAAGTCGATCAGGTAGTTCTCAATGGATTGGAGTTCGCCGGCATTCGGATCGAGATAATTCTTCATCGTCATGAAGTTGATGTTATCGTGGCTCCAGTCGTCTCCCCAATGGCTCGTCACCGTATCAAGACCGGTCGTCAGGTACCAGTCGCGATAGATCCCGAAGGTCGGACTCGTCGTGACCTTATCCTGAGTGCTATTCACCATGAATTGGCTGTGAGCTTGCGAGGTTAGGTCAAGCTCGGCCAGAATGTTGAATTCGAACTGGGTGAATTTATTCACCCCAGGGTTGGAGTTCAAACTATAATTCACGCGGACGCTGTTATTGCCGATATTGTCGAACGTCAGCGCATAGATGTGATACTGTTCGCCGTTAACGACCTTGGTTTCCAAGAACGTCGCGGATTTCGTATATCCCGGGTTTCCGGAAGGCAACCCGCGTCCGGTACGCGAGTTGTTGACCATACCGGCTCTGTCATTATTTTTAACGACCGGGATATGCGCTGCATCGTAAGGATCGTTCTGGGTGACATTCTGGATCTGGATCGACTGCAGATCTACTTTGGTATCGTCGAAATGCAGAGCCAGCTTGACGGGCATATTGATCGCGGCCTGGAAGCCGGGCAACGCTACCGCGTCGATCATCCCTGATTTGTATAGAATGGAACGAAGGTTTTTCTCGCGGTCTTCCATCGAAGTAGAAGCGTTATTCGAGCTTGCGGCATTCGTTTGCGGCGTGTTGTCGCCTGCGCGTACCGCCGAGAACTTGAACTTATATGTTTTTTCCGCTTGAGGCGCCAGAACCAGGCTAGTGGCATCCGTGAAATAGCCGCGACCTGTCTTCGATATATCCTTGGAGTGAATATAGAGAACGCTCAGCCCAGGGAACCAGCCGCCGCTGTCGCCGACCCAGTTGGAGTACAGAGATCCGGAGCGAACTTCGCCCGTGTCGCCCAACCAATAATCGACGTATTCGATCCGCGCGCCGCTCTCCGGCACTGGGGTGAACATCATGAAGTTTCCTTCGCCGCTCGTGCGGATCGCATAGGAATACCCGCTATCGGCACCGGCGAAGTTATGCACGGTAACGCGGTTGTCATACGTATCCGATACATTCAGATATTTGTTATTCCACGGCATCGGCAACCCGATATCGCCGAATTCGATATATTTGGTGCTCTTGTTCTTCAAGGTGATTTCCCACTCCAACGAACCGTCGGTCGTATTCATATTGAATACGGACTTCGCGTCGAAGCCTTTCATCGTGCGGGCAGTCGTAGAAGTTAGGGGCTGTCCGATGAAATTGACTTCGACTCTCTTACCGTCCGAAGATGCCGTCTTCGTGAAATATTGGTTGCTCGCATTGATGGTGTTATATTTGGTCGATCCGCCCGCTGCTAGCGTTTTGTTCGTATCGACTTCTACGAAGCCAGTCCTGTCGTTAGGGAATGTAGCCGTGTCGCCGGTACGGTAGGAGAACAGCATTTCGCCCATCCATTGGTGCTGGACGTCATTCTGCGGCGATGTATTGTTCGGCAATACGAAATTGACTGTGGCATTGTTTTTGTTCAACGGGTTGTTCTTGATATTGAGCACTTCAATCTGACCTAAATCCCCGATCGTAGCGGAAAGACTATCATTGGCGATCACGTTCGCCGCGGCGGATACGGAAGGCGCCTCGTAAATCCCAAACGGCAGTAATCCGGAAATCAGTGAAAATCCGGCAATTAATGAAATCAATCTTTTATTAACCGTTTTCATAAAATCCTCCTGTTCGCATTTCAAAATTAGATGGGTAAAGATTCAATCCATTGCCTGTTAGCCATATACTGGCCTGATACCGTCCGGGTAGAAGTCCCCTCCTTTCAAAATGAAAGCGCTTTATACAAGTGTACTAGATTCGCATGTGACTGAAATTCAAATTTTCAACCTGTTTTTTTACATTTACAACCAAATAGATCCAGAGAAAAGGAAAGAGAATAGCACATATACCTACCGTATACTTAGTTTCAAAATTATTACATTTAATGAGAGCGTGGAGCATGTGACCTCGCCGCAAATTTATAGTATTTTCAACCTCTTCATCTAACGCGATGGAATTTTGACGTTCTCCCTGATCTGCAGCTATGGGACTTGCCAAAATGGTCATAGGGAGTCTATGATTCGAATTAGGCCTGTTGGATACAATCGTTTTTCTACGATTACTTTAGCTATTTCAACCTTGGGAGGAACGAGAATGGACACTGCGATTTTACACTTCATTTCTCCGCCAATACCCTACTTCGTAGACTGCGGTTATGCGAATTACAGAGTTGGAGATTCCCATATCGAACGAAATTGCATAAGAGTATTCGATCTGATCGTAGTCCGTAAAGGGGTACTCCATATCGGAGAAAACGGTCGTTCTTGGGAAGTCCATGCGGGAGAAGGATTCATTCTGCTTCCCAATGGCCACCATTATGGCAGCGCCCCATGCATTACCGATACGGAAATTATTTGGATTCATTTTCAAACCTTCGGAAGTTGGCAATTGTGCAGCAATATGAACGAATGCATGAGTAATCAGATGGTATTAATCGAGGAACACAAAAACTTAGCGTATCTTAACCATGCCGACGTTAACTCGATCTTCCTCCCGAAACACATGAAACTGTCTTCGAAAGCCTTAGAGGTACTCCAGATATTCTTCGAGCAGGAACGCGAGCCGCAATCGCTTCGGAACTGGAAGCGACAAGCATCGTTCCAATTGTTGCTGCAGTATTTGGATCGCGATTTAGCTTCGCCCATGAACGATACCGCGATTAATCTCGCCGATAAAATCGAGTTGTTCATTCGGCAGAACTATGCCAGTGAAATTACGAACTCCGTGCTGCAAGAGAAAATGAACTATCATCCCAATTATTTGGCTAAAGTAATGCTTAAGGTTTACGGTATGACCCCCATGACCTATCTTCAATATTACCGCCTCGAACAGTCCAAACGGCTTTTGTTGCAATCTCCCTTTCCCATCTCCCAGATCTCTGATATGGTGGGCTTCCAAAGCGTTTCGCATTATTCCGCCGTCTTTTCCAAGAAAGAAGGCCTCTCCCCTACGGACTTTCGCAGGAAATTCGCCAAGAATCGTTAGGTACATATAGAAAGAAATTAAAAAACTGGCGCCGCGGCTCTACCGGCGTCAGTTTTTCAATTTACGTGCTCTCTTCCTAACAAGAGCCTGCTGAACAACGGAAACATCCTACTCCCAAAGGATTTGAGGCCCTTTTTGTCGAATTCAACTGCATGGAAATACTCGGAAACAGCCAAAAACCCTGCAGATGAAAGAAGCGTATGAGGCCTGGTCGGCAGTTATACGCGGATCGAATCGATGGAATGGGAATTTTTCAATGTATCCGATCTTATACCGAGGGGTGAGCATCATCGCATCGAACATTCTTATTGTCGAGGATGATTTGGATATTCACGGCTTACTGGTCAACTGCTTACGCACGGAAGGCTATAATACAACCTCCGCTTATACAGGGGAGGAAGCCATGGGCTTTATCAAGCAAATGTCTTTCCAACTTCTGATATTGGATCTGATGTTGCCTGAGATTGACGGTTACGAGGTGCTCCGCCGCGTCCGAGAAACCCATAACATTCCCGTGCTGATCTTGTCCGCCAAAGGGCAAGAGGTGGATAAAATCATCGGTCTCGGACTCGGAGCGGACGATTATTTGACGAAGCCATTCGGCCTTGGTGAATTGTCCGCCAGAGTCAAGGCGATGCTTCGGCGCTACTTTTACTTCAATAACCATTTGAACAACCATTCTCCAACCGTGCTGATCCATGGCGAATTGGCGATCGACCTGCATTCCTATGAAGTCACTT
Source organism: Cohnella sp. GCM10027633 (assembly GCF_042675445.1). Lineage (NCBI taxonomy): Bacteria > Bacillati > Bacillota > Bacilli > Caryophanales > Paenibacillaceae > Cohnella > Cohnella sp. GCM10027633. Next base: position 115,200 of record NZ_JBHTGV010000006.1, read on the forward strand.
CCCTTACCGGCAAAATGACGCTGACTGCCAAAGAGTTTGATATTTTAAAATTGTTTCTGAGCTATCCCACCCGGGTATTCACGAAATCTCAAATTTTTCAGGCTGTCTGGAATGAAGAAACGATCTCCGACGAGAATACCGTCATGGTTCACATCAGACGGCTGCGTACCAAAATCGAGCCGGATCCGTCAAACCCGATCTATATCCAAACGGTGTGGGGAATCGGGTACAAGCTGGGGGAGGCCACGGGTTGATGCCGACGTACATCTCGATTTCCGTCATCCTGCTAATCTTAAGCAGCTTGCTTGGTTATCGCCTCTGGCACATGAAGCGGCAATTGGCACTTATGACCACGCGGGTTGAAGAGATTCGTGCGGGAGCCATCAACCAAAGAGTACGCCTCCCAAGCAGCAGTTCCGTTTTGGTCGGACTCGGAGGAAGCATAAACCGGCTCATAGACGATTTGCAGCAAAACATGGAGAAGCTTAATCTGCTGGAATCCGAACGAAAGAAGATGATTACCCACCTATCCCATGATCTGCGCACGCCGTTGACAGCGATTATGGGTTATGTGGAAGTCATGCAACGTGACCAGACCTTGACGGATGACATTCGGCAGCAGTACTTCCGGATCATAGCCGCCAAGGGAAACAAGCTGGATGCATTGGTCAGGGACTTTTTCGAGCTGTCCAAATTAGAAGCGGAAGAAGGCGCGCCGGAGTCGGAAAAATTAAATATCGTCGAGAAAATACAGGAGTCGGTCCTCTCTTTCTACCAACAGTTCCAACTCGCGGGGATCACGCCGCAACTGGAATTCCCGGAGCGGCACGTTTATGTTTGGGGAAACAGGCAGAGTATCGAACGAATCATGAACAATCTGCTGAGCAATGCGCTTCGTTACGGTGCGAATGGTGAGACGATCGGCATTCGGGTGCGGGAAGCGGAAGCACGGGTGCGGGTCGATGTATGGGATTGCGGCCAAGGGATTTCGGAGACCGACTTGCCCCATGTCTTCGAGCGCCTCTACACCGGCAAAGCTTCCCGCAACGCGAGCCAGCAAGGCAATGGACTAGGTCTAACGATTGTTAAGAAGTTGGTCGAGGAGCAGCGCGGCGAGATTCAAGCTAGCAGCATTCCGAATGAGCGGACCGTGTTCTCCTTCTACCTGCCTCGGGCAACTTAAGAAACATGTAAGAAATAGTTCAATCCGATGTAAATCCGCTATCGTATAATCAATCCAACCCATGCGAATGGTTACGAAGCTAGCTTCGCAAAACTCTAAGGAGGTTGGAAACGAGTGGAATATATCTTGAAAACAAGCGGCCTTACCAAGAAGTATAAGACGCATACGGCCGTTGACGGGATCGGCCTTTCTCTAAAAAAAGGCGAAATCTACGGATTCCTCGGGCAGAATGGAGCCGGTAAAACGACGACGATCCGCATGATCATGGGCTTGATCAAGCCCACGTCCGGACGGATCGAATTGTTCGGGAAGGACGCGGAAACAAGCCGCAAATCCGCTTTCGAACGCATCGGTTCCATGATCGAAATCCCCGGTTTTTACACGAATTTGACAGCTGTCGAGAATTTGGACATTCACCGGCGGATGATGGGGATGGGGAACAAGGAGAGCATGGAGGAATCGCTGGAGCAAGCCGGTTTGCTGGATGCCCGCAACAAAAGAGTGAAAAATTTCTCACTGGGAATGAAGCAGCGTCTTGGCATCGCCCGGGCCTTGCTCCACCATCCGGAATTGCTTATTCTTGACGAACCGACAAACGGACTGGACCCGGCTGGAATCAAGGAAGTGCGCCAGTTAATTATTGACTTGGCCTCCAAGCGGAATATCGCCGTGCTCGTATCAAGCCATATCTTAAGCGAGGTCCAGCAGATGGCGACGAAGCTGGGCATCGTGCATCGCGGAAGGCTGGTTGAGGAGATCGAGCAGCAGGATCTGCAGATGAAAAACAGGCATTGCGTCGAATTTAAAGTGAGCAACGAGCGCGAGGCGGTCATGCTGCTAGAACAAAAAATGGACATTCGCGATTATTCCGTTCCCGAATTGGGGGTTATACGGGTGTTCGAGCAGTTGTCGGAGTCGGCTACCATCAATCGAATGCTGGTTGAGAACCGGATCGAGGTTGCGGAAATCACGATGATGCGCGAAACCTTGGAAGATTACTTCCTAAGCTTGACGGGGGGCGAACTCGGTGCTTAACGTTTTCTATGCCGAGATATTGAAATTAAAACGCACCCAGCTCCTGTGGCTGACGCTCTTCGGAGGCATGCTGCCGGCCGTTTTATCGATATTCGGACAATCAAGGAACTTGAATTGGAACGAGCTTTTGATCAACAATTCTCTTTTCCTCAATATCATGATCGCACCGATGCTGCTTTCGCTGCTCGCAGGCTTTGTTGTCGTTCGGGAATACGGCGATAATACGATCAACCAGCTTTTCGTATACCCGCATCATCGTGTGAAGATCCTGATCGGCAAGATGATCATCATTCTATTCTTATCGACGGCAATCTTTGCGTTGAATTATGCTTTGACCTTGGCTGCCGGCAGCATCATGAGCGAACAATCGGTTTCGGAAGAGTTATTCTGGAAGTTCACCCGCGCACACGCATGGATGTTGGCGTTCCAAGCGCTGCTTATCCCGGTTACGATGACGGTAGGGATCATAGGCAAAAGCTTCATTCCGCCGATTGTACTGGGAATCGTCGCCGTTCTCATCAATATGTTGGGAATGCAGGGGGTTGAAGACCATATTGCCGGGCGCGTTACCTTTGTCAGCTATATCCCTTTCGGCTCCATGATCGTACACTTACTGGATATAATGAAAGCGAATGTCCCCGATGAAATATACCGCATCCATGCACTCTATCCTCAGGCAGCCGTCTTCTTGTTGTTTTTTCTCTTCAATGTATTCTACTACACGAAATCCGAGGTCCATAGCGGCTCTTGAACGTATTGGATCAGGTGTAGGTAAAAAGGAGCGGCAGATGAATCGTTCAGCACGCCCTAACTAGAACGAAACCGGCGAGGCGAAGACCCGAACTTCCGCTTGAACGCCCGCTCGAAATGCGGCATCGAACGAAAGCCGGAAGCGTAGCAAATTTCCGTTACGGACAGCCCCGTACCGCGCAGCATCGACATCGCGAACAGCAGGCGCCGCTCCTGAAGATACGATTGATACGTCGTTCCGGTCGCCTTCTTGAAGCATTCGCTATAATAATTGGCCGATAGACCGGCTTGGGCGGCTACGCCCGCAAGCGTCAAATGCTCGCGGAAATGATGCTCGATATGGATGATGCTGTCCCGTACGATCGCCTGAAGCGGCGACGCCTCGCCGGGAGCCATGTCTGGCGCCTGCGGCCGAGCGACATCGAGGCGGCGCTGCCGCGCCAAGTCGATCGCCAGCCGTTCGAAGCAACCCTGGACGATTAGCTCGCTCCCGATATCGCGGGTTGTTGCCTCCTCGTCCATCCGCTCGAACGTCTCTTCCCACGACGCCGCCTCCCGCTCGCCGAAATCGCATAGCTGCGGTCCCGGTCTATCGAATACGATGCCCCGCATCGGTTCGCGCACGAATCGGTCCGTGAAGATGAAGTCGAACAACCGGATCGTCTCGCCTTCGTACGGGACGATCTCGTGGAAGTCCGCGGGCGTGAGCAGGAAAGCGGAGCCGCGGCGCAGCTCCGCCCGGACTCCGTTCACCCGTTGATAACCTCTTCCCGACACGACGAACGCCATCTCGAAAAAATCGTGCCAATGAGCCCCGACCTTGACGTCGATCTCATGCCGAAACAGCCGGAACGACTCGGAGGAAGCCAAGTAATAGGCGCCGAGCAGCCTCTCGGGAGTGCTCGTATGCTCATCGTTCTTACCCACGGTCTTCCTCCTCGAGCGCTCCGTCTTCTATCTCCGATTATACGTTAACGAACGGGCTGCCGGCGATGTCCTTGCCTCTAGCGAGCCATACTTTATGCCCCGGGTTTTTGTCCGCGTACACCTTCGCCTCGGTCGAGAAGTATCTCATCGTGTAACCGCAGCGCCGGTTCGGACTCTTGTTCGCCGTCGCCCCGTGAATGATGCGGGAGTCGTGCAGCGAGCACTCGCCAGGTTCGAGCTCGAAATAGACCGCCTTCGATTCGTCGATGCTCTTGATCTCGGTCCCGAAGATGTTCTCGTTGCCGTCGACTTCTTCGTACTCCGAGAATCCGTTGCCGTGCGTGCCCGGAATGACGCGCATGCAGCCGTTCTCCTTGTTGCTGCGGTCGATCGCGAGCCAGACGGTGACGATCCCGTCGAAGTTGCTCAGCCGGCCGTTCCAGTACGCCGAATCTTCGTGCCACGGCGTCTGCTTGCCGATGATCGGCTCTTTGCAGATGAAGTGGCTGGACCATAGGCCGATATTCGGTCCGATGAACGGCTCTACCAGATCCAGCACTTCGTCACTCAGCAGAAACTTCAACAGTCGCTCGTCCCGGAAGTGCGGGGTATCCAGCTCGCTGTTGAGTTTTCTTCCGACCAGCTCCCATTGCTCCTCGAATATCGACGTCAGTTCGGCTTGCTTCTCTGCCGAGAACAGCGGTTTCTTGTGCAGCCAATAGCCGTTCTTCTCGTAAAAAGCGACTTCCTCTTGCGACGGTTTGCTTGCGATCATGGCGCATCCTCCTCATGGTTACGATCGTGGTTCGATCTGAATTCATTGTAGGAGAAACACGTCCGATAGCGCTCCGCATATTGTTCGCAAAAGTATGCTTATCTTCGGGTGTTTGCGGCTTCTTGCGCTTACGTTACACCAACGTCCGGAGAGACTCCGGGTTGAATGCCTTCAGTTCGTCTATGCGTCCGTCGCGGACTTTCGCCGCCCATTCCGGATCGTTCAAGAGCGATCTCCCGATCGCCACGAGATCGAATTCTCCCTGCTCCAAGCGACGAACGAGCTCGCCGAGATCGGCCACGCCGGCGCTCTGGCCGCGGAACGAGCCGAGGAATTCGTCGTCGAGTCCGACGGAGCCGACCGTAATCGTCGGTTTGCCCGTCAGCTTCTTGACCCAGCCCGCGAAGTTCAAGCTCGAGCCTTCGAACTCCGGTTCCCAGAACCGGCGCGTCGAGCAGTGGAAGACGTCGACTCCCGCTTCGACGAGCGGCGCGAGCAGCTTGCCTAGCTCTTCGGGAGAATGGGCCAGCTTCGCATCGTATTGCGCGGACTTCCACTGCGACATCCGCAGGATGATCGGGAAGTCCGGGCCGACCGCCGCGCGGCAAGCCGCGACGATCTCGGCGGCGAACGTCGTCCGGGCGATCGGATCTCCGCCGTATCGGTCGGTCCGCTTGTTCGTCCTCTCCCACAGGAATTGATCGATTAGATAGCCGTGCGCGCCGTGAAGCTCGATACCGTCGAAGCCGATTCTCTTCGCGTCCGCCGCCGCTTGGGCGAACGCTCGAACGATGGATTCGATCTCCTCGATCGTCATCGGTTCTCCGGCGGGCTCTCCGTTCAGATTAAGACCGGAAGGACCGATCGAAGGGGCGTCGGGGTAAGGTAACGAACCGGGCTTGCGCGCCATGCCGACGTGCCATAGCTGCGGTACGATGCGTCCACCGGCTTCGTGCACTTCTTGCACGACTCTGGCCCAACCCGCCAGCGCTGCATCGCCGTGAAAGTTCGGAATTCTGTCGTTCTCTCCCGCCGCGGGGTGATTAATCAACGTCCCTTCGGTGACGATCAAGCCGACGCCGTTCTCCGCGCGACGACGATAGTAGGCCGCGACGTTCGGTCCCGGAACCCCGCCCGGGGAGAAGGCCCGCGTCATCGGCGCCATCAAGATGCGGTTAGCTAACTGAAGCTTACCTATGGTAAAAGGTTCGAAAAGAGCGGCGACGGATTGTGCTTGCTTCGTTTCCTGCGGGTTGCTCATCCTTGTTCCTCCTCAGGTCAATCCGAGCCGGGAACTCACAGCTCGGATTGAACGTTCTCCTTGAATTGTCGTATTCCTTGCTCGTCGCGCCGATAATACGTCCATTGGCCGTATCGCTTGGATTCGAGCAAGCCGGTCTTCTGTAGCTTGACCAAATAACCGGAGATCACCGATTGGGCGAGCCCGGCCTTCTCCGCGATCGAGCCGACGCACACGCCGCCCTCGAAGCCGCAGCCAGCGGGCAAGTGGCTCTGGGGACCGAAATGCCGTTCAGGCTCTTTCAGCCACTCCAGGATGTTATACCGCGTCTCGTTAGACAAAGCTTTGATAATCGATAAAGTGTCCATAACGCTATTATATCTATTTTTATAGAAATGTATATATCTGAATGCAGACCTATCAGTAACGATACGAAAGGCCACCCCCATCGGGATGGCCTTCAAGCAAAGGGCAACGAGAGTCAATCATCACCCCATTTATTCCGCGACATTCGATGTGAACCGATGATGTCCCGAGCCGACGGTATATCTCGTATAGGTCCGTCCATGCTGACCCGATGGCACATAGACGTTCGCCGTCGCGTTCGCGGGAATCGCAATACGTAAGTCGAGCTCGGTGCCCTTCCTTTGCCAACTTACCGACACCATGCCTCTAACCGTACGAACCTGTGCGCTTGCATGCGCGAGGTCGCGAGGAATATAAGGCTTGACGGTGATCTCGTCGTAGCCCGGCTTCGCGGGCGATATGCCGGCCAGATGCTTGTACAACCAGGCATCGAGCCCGCCGATCAGAAACGCGTGGTTGTTGGACGACCGATCGTCCGCGAAGCTCTCCATCGCCGTCGTGGCCCCGTAGGCTTCGATCCAATAGCCCCAGCAGCCTTGATTCGTATTGGTGGCGAGCTCGTAGGCGACGTCGTTCCTGCCGTTGTCCGCCAGCGCTGCCAGAATCGCCTCGGCACCCAAGCAACCGACCGTCATCGTCTGCCTGGCCCGAATGTCGGCGACCAGGTGATTCAGCACGCCTTCCCGGGCGGAATCCGGTACGATCTCGAGGTACAAGGCGAGCGCGTTCGCCGTCTGCGAATTGTTGTCGTAGTATCCGCCGGCGTTCAGATAAGCGGCATTGATGCCGCTTCTGACATGGCTGGCCCTCGCCGATAACGCAACCGCGTCGTCGCGATAGCCCAGCGCTTCCGCGATTCTCGACAGAAGAACCAAGCATCTGTAATAGTAGGCCGATGCCAGGTAAGGCTTCGCGATATCCTTCGATTGACCGAACCAATCTCCGAACAGGACGCTGTTCTGCAGCAGGCCATCGCGATCCACACGCGTCGCGTAGACGTCCAGGCATCGCTTAATCATGGCATAATGCTTCTTCAGAAACGCCTTGTCGCCGTAAGCCATGTAATAGTCCCAAGGAATGAACGCGACGGCGGCAACCCAAGGCATGTCGAGGGCGTATTCATGGCCTTCGCTCGGGCATATGAGCGGAACGATGCCGTTATCCAACTGGCCGTCGGAAATGTCGTTGAACCATTTGTCATAGAAGGCAGCCATGTCGAAGTTCAGAAGATCCGCTTCGGAATGGCAATGGGCATCCCCTAGCCAACCCTGCCTTTCCCGGGTCGGGCAGTCCATCGGGACGGATACGAGATTCGAGCGGAAAGACCATACCGCGCTGCGGTGCAGCCGATTGAGCAGCTCGCTCCCGCATGCGAAACTCGATTCGTTCAAGATATCGTTGTGCACGACTTTGGCGACGACTCGGCCTGCGGTCAGCTCTCCCGGATAACCGGATATCTCTACGTACCGGAAGCCGTGGCAGGAAAATCTCGGCTGGTACGTTTCTTCCCCCGCGCCTCGCACGATATATTCGTCATAATGCGGCTGCGGCTCCGCCAACCAGCCGGCCTCGATGCTTCCCGTATCGATCGTGCCGTCCGGCCGAATGCGTTCGGCATAACGGAGGGTGACCAGGGTTCCCGAAGGACCGCTGACTGCCAGACTTAGGGTGCCGAACAGATTCTGGCCGAAATCGACGAGGAAAGTGTCCTTAGCGCCGCGTGTAACGGATACCGGCTTAATCTCCTCGGAACAATCGATAGGCTGCAATTGCGCGGTCAGCAGAAGCGGGCCGCTGTCTGGAATCGTCCCTCCCCAGGCTGAATCGTCATACCCCGGCAAATCCCATCCCACGGGCTCGAGCCTGGCATCGTAAGTTTCGCCCTTTCCCTCCGAGATGCTGCCTCCGGCATGTCGCAAAGCCGTATAAGGTCCCTTCTTCAGACGCCTCCACGTGCGGTCGCCGACGATAAGATCGGAGGTGCCGTCGTCATAACGAATGTCGAGACGGAAGATAACCTTTCTCGTGTGCATGATGCCTACGGCGTTGGCTCCGCCGCGGAGCAGACTCGTCACGTCATGCGCGCGGTACAATCCCCTTCTGAAATGCGTCTGTCCGGGGCTGAGCAAGTCTTCGCCCACCTTAACGCCGTTGATGCGCAGCTCGTACGCGTTCGCCTTGCTGCCGGTTGCGCCGATATACGCTCTCGCTGTCTCGACGCGCGCGTCCTTCTTCAGCTCGAAGGCGTTGCGTTCATAATAGACGGCTGTCGGACTGTTGGGGTATTCGGCATTCAACCAACCGCACCCCCAGTCCTCGAAAGCGAACATGCCGGTTTCGAAGCAGGCGGCTTCGCTCCACGGGGACGGATCGCCATGCCGGTCCCATAGCCGGACCTTCCACCAATAGCGGGTCGTCGACTTCAACGCCGAGCCGCCGTAGCTAACGGCATTTTGTTCGCTCGATTCGACTTTGCCGCTATCCCATAGATCGCCGATGTCGTCGTCGATAGAGAAGGGACGGGAGGCGACGATGATTCGATAGGCTCGCTGCGCATAATCCGAACCGTCGTACGCCGTTTCCCAGCTTAATCTGGGTTTCGGTTCGTCTATTCCGAGCGGTGCCGTCCGGTATTCGCATCGCAGGTTTATCGGTATGCCCGGAACGGTCGCCGAATTCGTATGCTGCATGAGTTAACCCCTTTTCTGCTATAATGATAGGCCTTGAGCCGACCCTACAGGGCTTCGATGAAAGTCTCCTCGTCGATGACGGAGCGATAGGCGTAGATAAACACGCCTGCGGACCATGCCTGATACGCCATGCCGGACGGCATGCCGCTCCTGCCGTTCAGCCATTCGTTGAATTCCCACTCGAATCGTTTGCCGATGCTGTTCGCTCTCGCCAGATTGGCCAGCTCCGTCTTGGCGAAGTCCTTCCTGCCCGCTTTCATGAGCGCCGCGACGTAGAATCCGCCGATGAAAGGCCAGATTCCTCCGTTGTGATACTGATACTGCAGGTTAAGATGAGCGTTCCTGTAGTACTCCCGCCAGTCCTTGTCGCCCGGCATGATCGGCGGATAGTTGGCCATGATGGGATAAGGCTTGTTCATGCCCGTCTGCACGAAGTAGTCGATGATGGCGTTCGTCTTGGGCTCGTCGGCGACGCCGAACAGGATGGCCAGGCTATTGCCGAGCGCGTCGCAGTGGTAGCCGAAGTCCCTGAACGAGGCATAGGGCAAATAAAACTTGCCGAACCAGTACAACTCGGTGCTCATCCGGATAATCCGCAGCCACTCTTGACTGTAGCCTCGCTCGTTGACGATTCTCGTCTTCTCTTCGACGTCTCCCGGCCAGAGCAGCAGATTCAGCTTGAATTTCACGTCCTCGGCAAGGTCGCGATACTCCGCCCCGCTCTCTCCGCATAGCTCCGCGAGCTTGGCGTATTCGATCAGCGCTTTGTAATAGAGCACGTTGTCGTACAGGATGTTGCCTCTGTTCGCGTACAAGTCCCCCCAATCCGCCGCTTCCTGGACTTCGAGCAAGCCGCAATTGTTGCTGTCCTGATATTCGAGCCATAGCATCGCTTTCTTAATCGAAGCCCAGTGGCTTATTAGGAACGGCAAGTCCTTGTAGCGTGAATAATAGACGCTCTGTCCGATGATGTACCACGGATTGCTGTCGACGGCGCCTTGGTTCGGTTCGGTTGCCGGACGGTCGACGTCGACGGACAGAGGGATCATGCCGAGCCTCGTTTGATATTTCGATAGCGTTTCGAGCGTGACGCGGAAGGCGTCCCGGAACGTCCGGTTCTCGACGAAGGAAGCGCCTAAGAACGTAATGATGCTGTCTCTCGCGAACACTTGGTTGTACCCTTCGGATAAGGCGGACGCCTTGGCTCCGATCTCGTGCATGCACCGCTCTACGACCAGCACGGATTTGCGGTAGGCTTCGTCAAGCAAGTTCATCGGCGTCGTACTCCTCTCTATTCGGTGTGTAGGGTCGAATCGGCATCCGTTACCTGCCTACCCGATGCAGGGCCGGAAGGACCAACTGCGGGTAATAGATGCCGTGACGCTCCGCGAACTCGACGACCGCGATTCCGGTATGCTCGAAGGCGAAGCTGCCTACCGGGAAGGGCCGGACGCCGAGCAAGAAACCGAGCAGCACGCCGAGGGAGCCGCCGTGGGCGAAAACGACCGCCGAGAGCGAACGTGCATGCGCTTCGGGAACGAAGCCTCCCATCCGGCTGTGCCAACCGATCGTGCTTAATTCCTTCAGGAACGGGGGGATAATTCTCGCGCACATGTCGAAGTACCCTTCGCCCATCTCGGTTTTCCATGTATCCTCCGCATAGGCGTCCCCCGCTTGACGCTGCATCGCCTCGAAGGCCGTGCTCGGCATCTTATCGAGCTCCCGGTTCGGCAACCACTCGTGCAGGAACGGCAAGATTCGAATGTCCGGTTCTCTGCCGGCCAAGACGATTTCCGCGGTTTGCAAGGCCCTGCCATAGGGCGAAGAGAATGCATGATCGTAGGTTTCGTCTTGCAGCGCTTCCGCCGTCTCCTTCGCCTGCCTAACGCCGCAATCTTCCGATAAGCAGCCGGATACCGGCCGTTCGGGACATGCGAAGGGATCGCCCGCCATATGTCCGTGCCTGATCAATGTAAGTCGCATCGTTTGTCTCCTTTGCTCATGAATGAAGGCAATGAATGAAGGTTGTCGTCTCCACCCATTGCCTTCGTTAGCGGAAGCCGGCTCGGTTATTGGCCCGATAGTTGCTTCACGTACTGCCGGTGCATCTTGGTCATATACTCTTCGACTTCGACGGCGCCCGCGGCATCAAGCTCTTTGACGTAGTTGTCGAATGCGGTCGCGGACTCGGCCTCCGTCTTGGCCAGGATGACGGAGTATGCATTCTCGTACAGCCGCTTATCGACCGCTTGCTGTTTGGCCAACGTGTCCGTATCCGCGCCGGCCATCAGGTCTCCGAGCGTCGTCGCATCGTACCAGTAAGGGCTGAGCTCCTTGTCTCTCTGCTGCGCTCTCGTGTCGTTCGTCACGATCGGATCGTCCTTCAGAATCCAGTACGTGCCCCAGCTGGTTTTGCCCATGTCGGAGCCTACCAGCCTCGAATAATAGCCCATGCCGGTTTCTTTCTCGATGTTCACTTGCTTCTCGCCCGCCAGCCAGCGGTCCAGATAAGATTGGACGAGCGTCGGTTTGCCGTCTACCATATCCCACTGAATGCCCTGCGGACCGTTCATCGCCAGGAAGTTGCCTTCCTCCGTCGCCAAGTAGTTCAGCAATTTCATGGCCGCTTCCGGATTTTTGGCTTTGTCGGTGATGATCAAAGCTCCGATACCCTTCTTGCTGACGGAGTATACGGCCGGCTTGTCGCCGTTCGGGAATTTGAATACGAAGTTTTGGAAGTACATTTTGTCGGCGTTCGGGAGATTCGCGTCGGTGTACGTCTTGAGTACGTCGTACGTCTGGTTCCAACCGCCGATGTGCGCCGCGACTCTAGCCGGGTAGAGCTTGGATTTCTGCCAGGTCGCGTAATCCTGCGTGAACGCTTCGGGATCGATCAGTCCTTCGCGGTACAGCTTGTTGTAGAATTGAAGAACATCTTTGCCCCAAGGCGCTTTGGGCCATAGCTTGATGGAATCGTCCGCGCCGACGTAGACTTTGGAGTCCGCGGGAGAACCGGCCATCGCGATCATGCCGAAGTATGGCGATCCCCAGTTGCGGTTGAAGCCGCTCAGCGGATACATCGTTTGCCCGTCTGCCGTCTTCGGATATTTCTCCTTCACTTGCTTCAAGTAGGCGTACACGTCTTCCGACGTTTCCAGCTTCGGCGACCCGAGCGCTTCGTAGATATCCGTCCTCACCTGCAGGCTGTAGCCGTATCCCGGCGGCGTGGCGCCTTCCGGCAAATAGCCGTTGGTCAGATGATAGATGTTGCCGTCGCTTTGCTTCAGCATGTTCAGGGCGGAGCCGTATTTCTTCTTCAAATCCGGGCCGTATTGATCGATCAGGTCGTTGAGCGGAATGGCGATCTTGTCCGCGATAACCCGGGTCGGATCCGACAGCATGATGAGGTCCGGATATTCGCCGCTCGCGAGCATCACGTTCAGCTTGTCTTTGCCGACGCCAGAGAAGACGTCCCATTGCAGCTTGATGTTAAGCTTCTCTTCCAGCTTCTTCGCGATGGGGTTGTTCTCCCAGAACGGATCTCCCGTCGGGAAGTTCGGCGTTCCTCCGCCGGAGTTCACGATCGTCAGCACGACCGGCTCTTCCTTCGTCTCGCTCGCTTGGTTGCCGGCTGGGCTGCTGCCGGGACTGCTCGTGCCGCTCGGGCTGCTCGATTCCGTTGCGTTATTGCCGCCTCCGTTGTTGGCGCATGCCCCCAGCATGGCGACGCAGATTGCCGCTATCGCCATCATCCTTGCCAATCTCGAATACCTTCTCATTTCGTTCGACTCTCCCTCTCGACGTTTATTTATGAATAGTAGGCTTTCGATGAATCCGAAAGTCCTATCATCCTTTCACGGCGCCTACCGTAAGTCCGCCTACGAAATACTTTTGCAAGAATGGATAGACCATGACGATAGGAACGGTCGTGATGGTTATGGTCGCCATCTTGATGACTTCCGGCGTAAGGATGGAGCCGGATTGCTCCAACCTGGCCGCCTGCAAGGGGTCGGTAGATTGAATTTGCGTTTCCATCAAGATTTTGACGAGCAAGCCCTGCAACGTCGAGAGATCCACGGAACCCGACGTGTACATATAGGTATCGAACCAAGTCGTCCACTGCGCGACGCCGATCATCAGCGCGATCGTGGCCAGTACGGGCGTCGACATCGGCAGAATGATGCTGCGCAGCGTCCTTAATTCGGAAGCCCCGTCGATTCTGGCCGATTCTGCCAGAGAAGGCGGCAAATCCTCGAAGAACTGTCGCATGACCATGACGTTCCAGACGCCGACCGCTCCCGGGATGATGTAGACAAGGAAGTGATTGTACAGATTCAGGTCCCTGATCAACATGAACTCCGGAATAAGTCCTCCCGAGAAGTACATCGTGATGATGAAGAAGAACAAGATGCCTCGTCTGTAAATCAGCTCTCGGTTGGAGAGCAAGTAGGCGAGTATAGCCGTGCATAGGATGCCTACGAACGTGCCGATTAGCGTTCTTGCGATGCTGATATAAGTAGAGTGCAGCAGGCTGCTCTCGTTGAAAATGGCGCGATACGCTTCGATCGAAAATTTCCGCGGCCAGAAGTAGATGCTGCCTCTCATGGCGTCTCTGCCTTCGTTGAAGGAAACGACGAGAATGTTCCAGAACGGAAAAACCGTTAGAAATCCGATCATAAGCAGGATGAAGCCGTTGATTGCATAGAACAATCGTTCTCCAGGTGTCGCTCTCATTCAGGTTCCCCCATTGCTTCTAGACAGCCCTAGAATATGCCCGTCTTCAAATATCTTCTGCAAAAGGCATTGCAGAGCACGATCAGAGTCAAGCCCACGACGCTTTTGAACAGACCGACCGCCGCTCCGTAGGAGTAAGCCGCTTGCTGCAGACCGTACTTCAACACGTAGGTGTCGAGCACCTCGGAATGCTGCATGTTCATCGGATTCTGGAGGAACAGCTGCTGGTCCAGGCCGGCGTTCAGAATATAACCCAAGCCGAAGGTGAAGAGCAGGATGATCGTCGGCAGGATCGTCGGCAGCGTGATGCTGAAGATCTGCCTGAACTTGCCCGCGCCGTCCATCATGGCGGACTCGTACATCTGCTTGTCGATCGAAGCGATCGCCGCGATGTAGATAATCGAGTTCCAGCCGATGTTCTTCCATACGTTGAGGCTCGTGATCATCGGCCAGAAGTGATCCGCGCTTCCGAGGAAGTTGATCGGTTCGTCGATCACGTTCAACCGAAGCAACAAGGAATTCAACGGCGCAAGCTCGTCGATGGAGAAGATCGTCATCGCCATCCCCGCCACGACGACCCACGAGATGAAGTGCGGCAAGTAGGAGACGGTCTGGATCACTTTCTTGTATACCGCGTTCCTCACTTCGCAGATCATGATCGCGAACGCGATCGCCGCCAGCGTGGAGAACACCAAGCCTAACGAGCTGATGACCACCGTATTGCGCAAGACGTAGGAGAAGTCGGGACTTTCGAAGAACGTCTTGAAATACTTGAGGCCGACCCATTCCCCCCCGAACGGCGTTCGATAGGAAAATTCTCTGAAAGCGAGCAGCGAGCCGTACATCGGTCCGTATTTGAAAATCGCCATGTACGCGATAAAGGGGACCAGTAAGAGAAGATGCACTTTTTGTCTTTTTATTTTGCTAAGGACGTTCAACGAATTCCTCCCCTATCCCGGCCGTATCCCGGCGTTGGCAATCGCTTGCCGGTTTTCCTATCTCAATTATGGTGGGGCGGCGCATGGAGTTCAATTTAAGGATCTATCGAATGCCATTGCGATCCGTATTCGTTTTGTATGGAAGAATCCATAGATACAAACAGAATCTATAGAAATCGAACGATTGGATAAACAGACTGCCCCGGCACGGTTGTAATCGTGCCGGGGCAGTCTGTCGGAGGCGTTATGCCGATTGCGGCCGAGGATCGACGGAGAACTGGATTTCGACGACCGTTCCCGGGTTGCCGGCGCATACTTGGATGCTCGCGTTGCCATAGAATAGCCTGAGACGCATGAACGTGTTCGTGACGCCGTATCCGACTCTGTTGTCCGGCGCCTCTCCCCGGTTCAGCTTCTCGATATAGTCGATGAAGCTCTCTTTGACCCCCATGCCGTCGTCGCTGATCGTAATCGCGAACCGATCCTCCGTTTTGCGAATATCGACGACGATATGAATGATCTTTCCGTGGATGCGGCCGTGGACGATGCTGTTTTCGACGAACGGCTGAATCGTCATTTTACTGATCGGCAGCTCCTCGAACGCGGGGTCCATTCGCACGTCCAGCCGGATCTGATCGCTGTGGCACAGGTTCTGCAGGGCGACGTAATACTCGATCAGCTTAATCTCGGACTTGATCGGGATGATGTCCCTGCCTTGGCTGAGCACGATCTTATAGAAATCGCTTAACAGGTCGATGATCGTGACGATTTTCGTCTCGTTTTTGCCGTAGGCGATCCATCGGACGGCCGACAAGAGGTTATACAAGAAATGCGGGTTCATCTGCATTTGCAAATATTTGATTTCGCTTTCTACCTTTTGGCGTTCCGTCTTCGTAATGTCTTCGGTCAGTCCCTCGATCCGGAGCGCCATGCTGCACAACGTTCGATCGAGCGCGGCCACCTCGCGGATCCGGTTCGTGCCCGGCAACAGATGCCGTTGCCCCTTCTCGATGGCTTTGATTTTGTTCACGAGCTTCTCGATGCTCTGGGAGAAGCGCTTGGAGAACAGAATCGCCAGAGCGACGCCGATCAAGATGAAGAAGCACGTGCACAGCAATACATAGTTGCCGATGGATCGTTTTTCCTCCTCCAGCTCGTAAGCGTTATAGAGAATGACCGAAGTTAACGCGTTATTGACGTTACCGTGATACGAGTAGTAGAAATCTTGACCCTGCCGGATCTTCGCGAACGTTTCGGCGCTCTGCGCACTGTTCTCCACGTCGTCCAGCATTTGTTTGCCGATCCATGCCTCCGGATTCGAGCGGAAGATGATATCCCCTTCGCTCAGCAGATAGATCAGATACTTCGCATCGCCGTCCGCTTTATACAGACTGCTAAGTTTGTCTTGATTGAGTTCGATGGCCAGCACGCCGCCCGGCAGGTTGATGTTGATATACTTCAGCAGCATGATTTTCGTCCCCGTGCCGTCCTCGTCGAACGTGACCCATACGTCTTTGCCGCGGGCCTCGATCGCCTTCTTCATCAGATCCTGCCTGCCGAAGCTCTCGATGCTCTTAATGTTTTTGCCGTCCGTGATCAGATCCGGGTCCATTTTATAGATGGCGATGCTTTTCATATCGTTGTTCGTCGAGACATAGTTTTCGAAGAGGTTGTTAATGTCCATGAATTGCTGGAAAAGCGCGTAGTCGACGCCGCCGGATCTTTTGCCTAAGAACAGGCGGGATATCGTACTGTCCGAATAGATGTTTCTGGCGGTCAGTTCGCAGTTTTTCATGATGTTCTCGATGCCGTTCAGCGTCTGGGACGTGGCATACCGCATGAATTCTTCGTTCTGGCTGTTCAGCGTCCGGTTCAATCTGCCGGTAATAATCGAACTGATCGTCACGCAGCAGACGAGGACGATCACGATGTTAACGGCAAGCATAATATGGAAAAATTTAAAGTCTCTTCTTCTAAAAGCGAGTGCCATTTCCGCTCCTCACCTTCTACGATCGTCCGTACCCCGTACGTTATATATGCTTGTTCCTGTATTCTCCGGGCGTCATTTGAACGTAATTTTTGAAGACGATGTTGAAATACGTGCTGTTCTCGTACCCGACTTTCTCGCCTATCTCATGGATTTTAAAGCGGGTTTCCTTGAGCAGCTCCTTGGCCTTCCCAATCCGCAGCCTTGTCAAATACTCCTGAATGCTGATCTCCATCTTCTCCTTGAACAAGATCCGGAGGTAGTTGGGGCTCAGATAGACCCGGTCCGAGAGATATGTCAGCGTAATCGGCTCCCGGTATTCATGATTCAGAATGCGTAAAATTTCTTGGATAATATAATCGTCTTTGTTGAGCCGTTTTCTGCCCATGTACGAGGATACGGAAACTAATATTTTACTCGTGTAGACGATCATATCCGGAATCGTTTTGGCGCTCACGATCGTTCTATAAATGTCGATTTCGTTCTCGGCGATTTTCTCGAAGCTTTCCTCCATCCCTGCCATTCGCTTGGACAGATTGGACAGCAAATAAATAAACAAGCTTTGAACGTGGTCGATATGTTTGTTGGGTTCGGCGAGCATGACTTGCACGAGGCGGTTGATGTCCTCCTCGTTGCTGTCTCCTTCGCATACCCGGTCGATCATTTGCGAGATGGCCGCTTTCGGTTGAAGAGGCTCCGATTCCGGCGCGGCGGCGATCGCCTCCTTGACCTCCGCGTAGCATACGATTCGCCCGTAGCCCAGTTCGACTTTTTTCCTCGCCGCCGTCCTGGACTGTTTATAAGCGCGGTTGAGCTCGTCCAGATTGGCGAACGGGTCGCTGACGCCGATAATGTATTTATAGCTGTTTTCCATGGACAAGCTTTCGATTTCGCTCTCGATTTCTTTGATCATGCCGTTGCTTTCTTCGTCTCCCTTGACCAAGGTGTGAAGCAACGCGAGGATGCCTTTGCCCGACTTCTT
The DNA here is from genome assembly GCF_042675445.1 of Cohnella sp. GCM10027633. Taxonomy (NCBI): domain Bacteria; kingdom Bacillati; phylum Bacillota; class Bacilli; order Caryophanales; family Paenibacillaceae; genus Cohnella; species Cohnella sp. GCM10027633. Next base: position 132,807 of record NZ_JBHTGV010000006.1, read on the forward strand.
CAGAAATATCGCGTTCTTAAAGCCGCCGTTGCTCTCGAGCCTGTAGAGAATGACGTTGAGAATGTTCGCGTTCTCGAATATATCCGCATCCTCGCCGAAGTCGAACTCGATCAGGGCAAGCTTATACATGCCGATCATTCTCAGCTTTAAATCGTTCGCCTGCGCGTACAAGGACCGCGAATCGCCGGCGCTTCCGTCCGATACGATCAACTCTTCCAAGAATCGGGATTGCAGGTAACGAAGGTTGTTGTTGAATTGCTCGATCATCTTGTTGTTCTCGACGTGCGAGAGCTTCTCGTCGACCAGAATCGAAGTCGTCTTTTTGATCAGCGCGATCAATTCTTCCTGCTTCAGCGGCTTGATCAGATAGCTGTAAGCCCTGACCTCCATCGCTTCCTGAATGAGACTGATGTCCTCGTGGCCGCTGGAGAAGATGATTTTGGCTTGCGGGTTGAATCGAACGATCTGCTTGGCCATCTCGATCCCGCTCATGCCGGGCATTTTGACGTCGCTGATAATGATATCGGGCATGAGCGCGCGCGCTTTCTCCAGTCCGTCCAGCCCGTTGAACGCGGTCTCCACCTGGCGGATGCCGAGGATGTCCCAATTCATGTAGTTGTGCAAGGCATTCCGTTCAAAGTCGTTATCTTCGACGATCAGCAGTTTGATCATTGGCGGCGATTCCCTCTCCTCGAAGTTCGATCGTTATGCCACTACTATAACATTAAAAATAAATCCGAAGATCGGGGTTACGCAATACCTCTCTTATTCGCTTCAATTCGAAAGCGGATGCCGGCACCTCTCCGGGAACATAACGGCGGTCCCGATTGAAATCGCCGAAATACAAGCTTTTGAAGATCGCCTGCAGCTCGTCCAACTCGAACAGCTTGACGGTTCGAACGACGCCGTCGACCTCGATATGCACCGCGTCCGACACGTAGATAGAGCAACGGAATCGCTCCGAGAACGGCAGCTTCGCCGGATGATCGCCGATCCGGAACGTTCCCTCCGCCGGCTCTCCGTCCTTGAACGCCCGCACCGTTACATTCGACTTGAAATCCTTGTTCTCGAACGGCTTGTTCCGGATATATACGGGATTCGTAATCGCGACGTTCCCTGCGCCGTCATAGCACTTGGCGATCACGAAGCTGTCCCGGTCGACGCTCAGCGCTTCGGTCCACTCGAAGCTGGCGCCGTCCGTTCGGCATTCCCTCCAGACCTCTCCGTTCACGATCAGTTGAATCGAGCTTAACGGAGCTTCGCTGCAGCCGATGGCTTCGACGCGAAGCCGGAACGATTCGTTGTCCGCATAATTCAGCACCGTTCCCGGCCGATGACCGTTCACGGACAACCGAAGTATCGGCCCGGTCGTGACGACGTTTCTGCCTGCTTTGACCGCCGTGCACAATGCGTCGATGCTGAAGTCGTCCGCATACGAATAAGTCTTGAATTGAAGTTGCTTCCGCGAGAGGGAGTCGAACGTAAGATCCATCTCAGCTACGCCCGGCATGAAGTATCCTTCATTCAACACCTCGTACCATAACCTCTGATAATGGACGTGATCGCCGTCGTACCCCATGATGACCATGGCGTCGATCGATCGCGCCAAGATGTCGAACCCTAACGTCGTCGCGATGTTCGTGATGAATTCGCCCTTGTGATCCCACCAACTCGTCGGATGGGCGGCGACCGCGACCGAGTTGCTTCCTCTTTCGTTGGCGAGCGCTTCATACGGATAAGGGAGTTCGTAATTCGGCTCCTCCCCGATCTTGGTGAACAGCCAAGGATCCCAAGCCCGGTCGTAATAGCGGCTGAACGGGGGCTTCTGCTCGTAATTCATGAGGAACATGTGACCGTAACGGCATTTCACGATTTCGTTGCCGATATCCATGATCAATTCGTCGTCGTTCACGGCTTCGATAATGTCGCGATATTGGATGCGATAGGGCATAGACTCGTCGACCGGTCGCGCGCGAATATCCTCCTGCAGCGTCTCGGCGTCGTAAGGCGACCCGGCAAAAAAGAAATGGAAACCTTCGCCCTTCATGACTGCCGAGGCGTTGATAAGGTTTCCCGTGTTCGTGCGTTCGTTCCTCGCGACATGAGAGTGCGCGTCGAAGGCGAACAATCCGAATGCTCGCGGATCGACGATTTCCTTCAGGAGGATGTCTATCCGAGTATTGTCGTTATCGATAATTACCGTTTCCTGCGCCGGTACGAATAACTTCCCTTTCCCGCATTCGACCGCATAGACGCCGGCCTCGACTTCGAACTCCTGCCAGCCGTTGCCGTACGCGGCGGCTATCCTATGCCGGTCCGCGACAGGATCGCCTTCGCTCGGCAGCTTATACAATTCGATTCTGCAAAATAACGGCTTCCCGCGTTCGTCGCAAGCCCTCACCGTCAACTTCATCTTCATTCCCCCGCATTTTCAAGGATATAGCTCCATTATATAAACCCGAAAAATGCGCCAACCATACAAAAATCCATCGAAAGGCATTGCGATCGTTCACACTTTTTCGAGTTCAAATAGATAAATAAGAAAACGATCGATACATTTCAATCCCGCATCGCACGGGATTCCCCCCTTCACCGTTCAGGAATCCGTCACTCCTTCCGATTACCATCGCTTATAATGAGGACGACTATCGGTACAGTAGAGAGGAGCAAGACGATTATGAACCCGCATTCGCCTTATCGCGTTACGATCGACGGCGCGGAGGCAACCGTCCATACCGTTCAAGACGCAAGCTACGTGCTCTTGTCGTCCGACAAGATCATGCAGGTGGAAGTAGCGACGACGATTCCGTTCCGGACCGTGAAGGTTAGACCGCTAAGCGTCGGAATCGCGCCGGTCGTCGAAGGAAACCGTATCCGGTTCGAGGTAAAGGCGCCCGCCAAGCTGAGCATAGAGCTGGACGGCTCGTTGCGCTCTCCGCTGTTCCTGCTGGCGAACCCGCCGGAGACCTTCCGTCCCTCTCCCGACGACGTCGGCGTCCGTTATTACGCGAAGAGAGACGAACCTTACGATGCCGGCGAGATCGTGCTCGGCAGCGGCGAAACCTTATATATCGAGGAAGGAGCCCGCGTATACGGCCGCGTGTCCGCCTATCGCGCCGACGACGTCAAGGTTGCCGGCAGAGGCATTCTGGACGGTTCCTTGTGGAGGCTGGAAGGGGCGAAGCCCTATAGCGAGCGGACGCAGCGCATCCGGTTCATCGAATGCAGCCGAGTCTCCATCGAAGGCATTACGGTCGTAGACGGCGAGAACTGGCACATCGTTCCCATTGCCTGCAACGAAGTCCGCATCTCGGACGTCAACGTCATTACGTTCGAAGGAACCGGAGACGGCATCGACGTCGTCGGCTGCAAGGACGTCCGCATCGAAGGCTGCTTCATCCGGTCGAACGACGACTGCATCGCCGTCAAGGGGAACGATTACTTCCATCCGTCCGGCTGCGCCGACGTGGAGCGGGTGCGCGTCGAACGATGCGTGCTTTGGAATGCCCCATGGGGCAACGCGATCGAGATCGGCTACGAGACGAGATGCGAGCATATTCGCGACATCGTCTTCGAGGACATCGATATCATCCATTGCGAATTCGAGGGTTGGCAATCCGGAGGAACGTTCACGATTCATAACGGCGACCGCGCTACGGTCAGCGACGTGTTCTATCGCCGTATACGGGTGGAGGATTCCCGGGAGAAGCTGGTCGATATCAAGATCCAGCATTCCGTCTATTCCAAGGACGAGCGGCGAGGGCTGGTGATCAACATTCGATTCGAAGACATCGACGTCGTCGACGGGCCGTTCCCGGTATCGATCATCCGCGGATTCGACGGCGATCATCTGATCGAGAACGTAGCGTTCGAGCGGCTGACCGTGCACGGCGAACCGATCTTGAGCGCCAATCAGGCGCGCATGGTCGTCGAATTGGCCAAGAACGTCTCCTTCTCGTAGATTAGGGCGAGGATGTTCTCGCAAAGCGCCGGCGAATCGACGGATCGTTAACCGAACTCTTTTTTCCAAACGGCGTATCGCGTATCATTACAATAGAAGCGATAGTAACGATAGCGATTCGCCCTTGGGAGGAACGGTCATGGACTCAACGATCTTGCACTTCATCTCTCCGCCGATACCCTATTTCGTTGACTGCGGTCATGCCCATTACGGAGTCGGGGATGCTCATATCGAACGGAATTGCATCAACGTATTCGATCTGATCGTCGTCCGCAGAGGAGTTCTCGCGATCGGCGAGAACGGTCGGTCGTGGGAGATCAAGGAGGGAGAAGGATTCATCTTGCTCCCGAACGGCCACCATTACGGCAGCGCTCCCTGCGATACGGATACCGATATTATATGGATTCATTTTCAAACCTTCGGAAGCTGGCAGATGTGCGGCGATATGAAGGAATGCATGGGGAATCAGTTGGCATTGATCGAGGAACACAAGAAGCTTGCGTATCTTAACCACGCCGACGTCAGTCCGATTTTCATCCCGAAACACATGAAGCTCTCCTCGAAAGCGCTGGAGCTTCTGGAGACATTCTTCCAACAGGAACACGAGCCTTTATCGATTCGCAACTGGAAGCGGCAAGCGACGTTCCAATCGTTCCTTCAGCTCATGGATCGCGATTTCGCATCGCCCTTGAGCGACACCGCGATGAACCTCGCGGATCGGATCGAAATGTTCATTCGTCAGAACTATGCCGGCGAGATCACGAATTCGGTGCTGCAGAAGCAACTGAACTTTCACCCTAATTATTTGGCCAAGGCGATGCTTAAGGTATACGGAATGACCCCCATGGCCTATCTTCAATATTATCGCCTCGAGCAATCCAAACGGCTGCTTCTGCAAACGTCCTGGTCGGTGGCCCGGATCTCCGAAGAGGTGGGCTTCCAACATCTCTCCTACTATTCCTCCGCTTTCTCCAAGAAAGAAGGACTCTCCCCCCTCGGCTTTCGCCGTAAATTCGCCAAGAAGCGCTAAGCGCGGGCAACCGGATCAAGTTCTTGTCTTCCAAGACAATGATTTGGTCCTTTTTTTAACTATTTCACACTACCTTATTAGCGACTATGTGTGATAATCCTTAAAAATGAAAGTGTTTTCATAACCAAGAAGGAATCTCGAAAATTATCGCGAATTTGAGAATTGTGTTGAATATTGCAGGCTCAATATTCTATTGTTGGGGGGGCGGATCCGTTGAATAACAGGCTAAAAAAGGCGTTTGCGAGCAACAGACCGACACGGTCGGAAACCAAGAATTTCTCTACCGAGACGACGGGCTTTACCCGATTTAACCCGATGCGTTCCGTCGGCATGAAGCTGTTTCTTTTTCTATTTTTGAGCATCGTCGGATTCGTATTAATCGGAGGAACATTGTCCTATCGGTTGTCCGAAAGCATCATTAAAGACAAAGTATCCGAGAACGCGATCGGAACGATTACGCAGGCGGGAGGTAAATTGGACAACTACTTGCGGACTTATGATCAACTCACCCTGCAACTGCTTATGGAACCCGAGGTGAACGGCGCGACGGCTACGCTCTTCTCGCCGGAGGCGACGAGTAACGACCGGCGCGAAGCCAAGAAGACGCTGCAAGAGAAGTTTAACCCTTATACGAACGCCGACCCGAATATTCTGGCCATTCATGCCCTGTCCGCCGACGGGGATAAGCTCACGACGGTCGGTACGGGTAATTCGCTCTTGATGCAGGTCGTCGCGGATACCGGCGCCAAGGACAAGAGCTGGTTTACGCGCGCCATTGAGGCCGGCGGCAACCCGGTGTGGTTATCGACCTCGAGCGAAGGGCTTGTCGAGTCGTCCAATCGCACATCGTCGTTCGGCATTGCAAGGTTGCTCCAGACCCCGGTCTCGAACAATCCGATCGGCGTTATTCTCATCGAGATCAACTACGAGGCGATGAAGGCGGAGCTCGTTTCCTTGACCGGCACGCAGAACAACCACGTTCACCTGCTCGACGCGGACGGGCAATACGTATACGACGACGGCTCGCAGCCGATCGGCGCGAAGTCTTCCCTGGCGCTGACGGCAACGCCGACGGCCACGTACGAAGCGGCCGATCCCTACGGGCAGAACGCGCTTATCGCGGCTTCCCGCTCCGAATTGACGGGATGGACGCTATACGGCACGTTCCCGGTGGACGTTCTCGTCCGGGACGCGAAGCGGATATGGACGCAGACGCTGCTCATCGCGGCTGTCGCCGCCGTGCTGGCCGTCTTCATCAGCATCGTGCTCGTTCGCATGATCGGCCGTCCGCTCGTTCAGCTTCGCAACCTCATGCAGCTCGGCCGGCAAGGGCAGTTGCAGTCCCGCGCCCGCGTCGGCAACCGCGACGAGCTCGGACAGCTCGCCGATAGCTACAACGGCATGATCGACAACATCGCCTCCCTCGTCCGTCAGACGAGCGATTCCGCGTTACACGTGCACGGCCGCTCGGACGACATTCTCGCGGCCTCGCGGAGAACGGCCGACTCCGCCAAGGAAATTTCCCAAGCGACGGTCGGAATCGCCTCCGGCGCTTCGACGCTCGCCGCGCAAGCCGAGCACGGGATCGAGCTGACGCAGCATATCGGCGTCCGGATGGACGACGTCGTCGAGAGCAACCGCCGCATGGGCGTCACCGCGTCGGAGATGCGCAACGTCAGCCGGGAAGGCGCCGCCTACATGAGCGAGCTCATGACGAAGACGAACGCCGCCGAGGCGCAGACGAGGATCATCGCCGGCAAGGTCAAACAACTGGAAGGAAGCGCATCTTCCATTCTCAGAATCGTCGAGCTGCTTCATAACCTCTCGAAGCAGACGAACATTCTGTCGCTGAACGCCACGATCGAAGCTTCGCGGGCGGGCTCGGCGGGCAGAGGGTTCATGGTCATCGCGGGCGAGATCCGCAAGCTCGCCGAGCAGTCGCGCCAGTCGCTCGACTCCGTCGGCCATACGATCGAACGCATCCGCACCGAGATCGGCGAGACGGCCCAAGCGCTCGAGGAAGCGTACCCGACGTATCGCGAACAGATCGTCTCCGCTAACCATGCGGACCGTATATTTACCGACGTGCATACGAATATGGACAGCTTCATCGGGCAGTTGGGCAGCGTAACGGATTCCGTCGAACGCCTTAAGCAATCCCAAGCTTCGCTCGCGACGACCATGCATAGCGTCAGCGTCGTGTCGCAGCAATCGAGCGCAGCTTCGGAACAGGTCGCCTCGCTCGGCATGGAGCAGCTGTCGGTCAGCGAAGGCTTCGTGACGCTCGCCGAGCAGCTGCGCGAACTGTCCGCCAGCCTTAGAGACACGCTGGCCAAGTTTACGGTATGAACACGAACGGGGCTGCATCCCAAGTCGAAGTCTAAGTCGACATGGGGTGCAGCCCCGTCCTTTGCGAATCCTGTTCCGGACTATGGCGCGCTATTCGAATAGATCGGTGCTCAAGTATTTAAGACCCGAATCGTTAATCGTAAGGACGATGCGCGAGCCGCGCTCCCGTCCTTCGAGCAGCTTCAACGCGGCCGCCAGGTTCGCGCCGGAGGAGAATCCGGCGAAGATGCCTTCGCGGCGGGCCAACGCCCGGGTCGCCGCGATCGCTTCTTCGTCCGTCACCGTCAAGAAATCCGTCACGTCGTCTCGGTTCAGCAGCGGCAACGGCATGCCGTAGCCGCCCCCTTGTACCTTATGGCGGCCGTCCGTAACGGGATGACCGGCAAGGAAGGGCGCGGCCTCCGGCTCGATCGCGTAGCAGCGAATCGCCGGATTATACCGCCGAAGCGCCTTGGCGCAGCCCGCGAACGTACCGCCGCTGCCCAAGAAATCGACGAACGCGTCGATGTTCCCTTCCGTCTGCTCCCACATCTCGGCGGCGGTATAATGCTCGTGGGCATGGACGTTGCCGAGGCGTTCGAACTGATCCGCCCTGAAGGCGCCCAATTCCGTCACGAGCCGCTGCGTCACGGCTTCCGCGAGCGCGATGCTCTCTCCCGACACTTGACCGGGCACCGAACCCGGCGGTTGGTCGACGAGCACGACTTCGGCGCCGAGCGCGCTCATCATGCGCGCCCGTTCGGACGAATTCCCCTTCGACATTACGGCGACGAACTTGTATCCTCTTACCGCGCATACGATCGCGAGACCGGTCCCCGTGTTGCCGCTCGTCAGCTCCACGACCGTCTGTCCCGGCTTCAGGCTGCCGTCCTTCTCCGCTTCTTCGATAATCCGAAGCGCGATCCGGTCCTTCTTGCTGAAGCCAGGATTCAAGTACTCGAGCTTCGCGTAGATTTCCCCGTCCAGTCCTTCGGTCAGCCTGGACAGCCGAACCATCGGCGTATTGCCGATCGCTTGGTCTGCGCCGGTTAACAGTTTTGCTCTCATGGGCCACCCTCCCTTTCTCTGTCTGCTAGTATTCCAACACGACCATCTGATGGCATTCCAATCTGCCCAGCGTATAAGTCAGGACGCCGTCCGACTGAACGAACGGGAGCTCTTCCATCTGCGGTGCCGCATAGACCCGACGGATCGGCTGTTCGACCCGAATGCGCGAAGGGATATCGTACAGAGGCACGATGTCCTCGACGACCTCGATTCCGTTGCCGCGCTTGACGGGGGAGGCGTAGAGCAGATGCTGAACGTAGCGGTCGCGTGACGGTTGATGCTGCAAGGTAACGATGCCTTGCGCCGGCAATCCGACCTTCATGCTGTTCCTGCCCGCCAACAGACGGTCCAGCGCGTCCAATACCATTTCCCTCAGAATCAGGCTGCCTTTTACCGCATAATCCTCGAACACTGCCCAAGCGATATAGATGCCGTTCGCGCTTCGCACGACGCCCGGCCCTCCGTCGTTCATCGCGCTCGGCGTATGCTGATGGGAGCAGAAGGAGAAGACGTCCCGGTTGAAGTACGGATCTTCGCGTCCTCCGATCGCCGTACCGCCGGCCAGCTCGATTCTCTGGCCTTTGCCGTACATGACGTAGGCCGCTTCGTTCAACGCCCCCCGAGCTTCCTTCAGCCGATAATAATCGGGCTGATACGGATTCGGCTCCAGCCACCGGACGCCGAGATCGATCGCGAACCGATCGCCTTCGGGGCGTAGTCCCGAGCGCCCCGTCGCGAGCACTTGACCGCCTCCGGCCAAGTAGGCGTTCACTTTGTCCGACAGTTGCCCGTCCAACGTTACGTTGTCCGGAAGGATCAGTACGGCATAGCGGCCGAAGTCCGCCAGCGCGTCGACGACGTCGAACAGAATCTTCCCTTCCAACAGCATCCGAACGGCTCCGGCGTCGGTCTGCAGCGTGCGCGTATCTTGCATCGCGTCGTCCGTCGCCTCGAGCGACAGCAGCGCGACGTCTGCGACGTTCGAGACGTCGGCGCACCACGGCTCCTTGGCCTCGACTTCCCGGTAGGCCGCTCCGATGAGCGAATACGTGGCCGGATCCATGCTGCCGCTCGGATGCAATTGATCTCCGATGGAGCAACGGGAACCGTTCGCGAGACTGAGCGCCGTCTCGTACCGCAACGCGTTCGGGTGCTTATAGCCCCCGAATTCTCCCCACGTCGTATGGAATTTGCCGGTCATGCCGAGGAAATCCATCCCCAGCGTCTGGGCGTACCTCGCCGATAACGGGAAGTGATCGTACCCCCATCCGCCCGTCGGAAGCGATTCCAGCTCCAGATGCGTATTCATGCGTGCCAGATCGCGCCTGCCGCGGCGGATGTGGCCTCCGTTATGGAAGATTCCTATGCCCGGCCGTAATGCATCGACGACTTCGCGGACGCGATTCGTATATCGTTCATATGTCCGTTCCCATACGTTCAGCATCGCCTTCTCGTCGCGGGGATCGCCTCCCGCTTCGCGGACCGAAGCGACGCAGTACTGGCAATAGCACTTGTTAACGCCAACGATGTCGAGGAAGATCCCATCCGCCTCGTAGCGCGTCAATACTTCCTCGATCTGGGCGATCAACAGGTCCAGATACGGCGTATTGAAGCAGAGCACGTGATACCCCGCTTCCATGAAACCCTGCGCCCAGCTCGTCTTGTCGTCGATGTCTCTGACCAGCCAATCCGGACGGCGCCGAGCCAGCTTCTCGTCCAATCCGGCCGAGAGATAGACCGGCGTCTTCACGCCGATCTCGTGCGCGGCCTCGATCATCGCGCCTAACAGATCGAAAGCGAGACCGGGATGCGTCTCGTTCTTCTCGCTCGGATGATAAGCCCAACCGTGGTGGCACTTGGAGAATACGGTAATCGAATCGACGCTTCCTTCGCGTAGCTTTTCTTGAAACTGCCGCTTCTCGAAACGTTCCCCGATTCCGGCTATCGCTTCCGACGTATGGAAATCGAGGTGAACTTGTCTGAACCTCATACGCGCCTCCTATTTCGCTATCTCGGCCAACAGCTCTCCGACGATGCCGTCGTAGTCTTGATCGCTTAGCGAGAACAGCTCTTCTATGGTCTTCCTCGAATCCCGGTGCAGCTCCCGTTGATCGTCCCATAGGAACACCCGACGCATGCGCAGCGCCAGCTTGTCCCGGTCTCCGCCTCGCTCGACGTACATTCGGAAAATCTCGCAGTCGCGAATGCCCTTCTGCAGCAGCTTATAGCGAAGCGACAGCATCGGCTTGCCTTCCCGCCCCGGATACACGAAGTTCGTGTCGCCGGCCGGGAAGAACGGATAATGATAGGAGATACGGTTCAGCGGATCGTTCGGCCAAGCCGTATAATTCCAACGCAGGAAGCCGTCCAGCTTGAAATGCCAAGCGATCCAAGGAATCGCCCTGCTCTCCAGCAGATGCGAGCTAATGAACGTGTTCGGGTACTTGATGTCGCACGCGACGTAATAGAGCGTCTTGCCCGCTTGGCCTTCCTTCAGGCTCATCATCCGTTCGTACTCGACGGCTACGCAATCCAGCCCGGCCACATGGTCCAGCAGCCCTTCCTCTTCCATGAATTCCGCATGATTGATCGCGACCTTGTATTGGAAGGAAGGCGCCATCGCCCGCAGCTCCCGCATGCGGCTGCGGAACCTCGCGAGATCCTTCGGCTCATCCGCCAGTATTCTGACCCGATCGATCCAGCCCTTCTCGATGAAGTTCCGCTCGAGGGCGGCGACGTATCGCGCCAGCTGGCGCTTCTCTCTCATATACTTGTAGGTTCCGCTGCTCTCGTCGTAATACCGGATCCGCACGGCATCGTCATGGTCCTCGATGACGCCGCCGAAGCCCGCATCCTCGAGCACCCAGATGTTCAGCAGGCCGAACACCTCGATCTCCTGGCGGATGCCGTGCTTCATGCACAATTCCACGTACCGGTTCAACGCTCCGAAGTCGAATCGCCATTCCTCGTCCGCTTGCCGCGTCACTTGGACGATGCTGTATTCGAATTGATTCGCGGGATCGATCCGATCGTAGCAGGAAGCTTGTCCGGACCACGGAATCTCGGAGACGACGACGGAGATCGCCTTCTGGCCGAGCTCCGCCAGGGAGGAGACGTACGGCTCCAAGATCGCGAAATGCCGCTCGCTCCACAGCTCCGCGTCGTATTTGCGGGCGATATTGGAGCTGTGCTGCCATAAGTCCAAGTAAAAGGCGTAATCCGCCGGCGAGCTCAAGGCGACGTCCAGCACTTTCAATTCGAAGGTCAACGTACGTACGACGGTCTCGTCCTCGAACATGCGATGCCTGAATACGGTAATTACCGGAACGTAAGTCCCCGGCTCCGCATCCGAATCGATCTCGACCTCGATCCATACGGGCTGCGCTCTTCTCTTCTCCACGTAGATCGAAGCCTGTTGCAAGAGCATGTCCGACTTCAATTGCCTGTCGTCATCCTCTACGAGACCGACCAGATTGGCTCGAACGCGGCCCCGTTGCAATCCCGGCACATCCACGCGGACGCGATAAGTATCGATGGGACCCCGCTCGTAGAAAACCGCGTCTTCGTTGACGCATACGAGCATTTCCTCCTCCGAATACATCAGCAGCTGCACGGCCGCCCTGTCGTTCTTCCCGCATACGAGGGAGATCGGCTTGTTCTCTTCGAAAGGCGCCGCGAATTTGTGATAGACGCCGAATACGTACTTATAGCTGTCATGCTCCAGCCCTAACGTTATCGTCATGGGTATTCCTCCAGAAGTTAAGAAGTCCGCTTATTCGCTAGGCCATCCGATGGAGGCCGGCAAGATTCACCTCGCCCCGCAGCGGCTCGCCTTGGACGAAGAGCTCCAATTCGCGGGTCAAGTAATCGCCGATCCGATAGAGCCCGTTGTTGGTCGCGCCCGCGATATGCGGGATCAACGTGACGTTGGGCAACGAACGGAACGGATGGTCGATCGCCGGGGGCTCGGGCTCGGTGACGTCCAAGCACGCCCACAGCCGTCCCTTGCGCAGCTCCGCTGCCAGCGCCTCCTCGTCGATGAGCGATCCTCTGGCCGTATTGATCAGAACGGCGTCGTCCTTCATCAGCCGAAGCGTCCGTTCATTGATCATCCGGTCGGTTTCCGGTATCGAAGGCGCGTGAACGGATACGACGTCGGATTCCCGGAGCAGCTCGTCCAGATCGACCTTAACCGCTCCCATCGCGCGGATGTCCGCTTCGGAGACGAAGGGATCGTGGACGAGAACGCGAACTTGGAACGATTGCAGCAGCCGGATCAGATGCTTGCCAGACAGCCCCGCGCCGATAATGCCGACGTTCACCTCGTACAGCTCGCGCACGAGCTCGCGCTGCCTATCCCATTCTCCTTCGCGCGTATTACGGGCAAGCTGCCAAATGTTCTTGAGCGACACGATCGCAAGACCGAGCGCCGTCTCGGCTACGCCCCGCGCCAAGGCGTCGTTGGCGCTGCAGACGCGGATTCCGCGCTGCGCCACGGCCGGACTCGCGATCGGCTTCACCGTTCCCGCCGCGTGGGCGATCAGTTGGAGGTTCGGAGCGCGATCGAGAATGCTTGCGTCCAGCGACGGACATCCCCAGGAGGTGACGACGATGTCCGCCCCCGCGATGAGCTCCGCCGCCTCTTCGGGAGAAGGCCTTCGCGGACTTGGATTGACGCGCAACCGTCCGAGCTTCTCCAATCGCTCCAGGTGCTCGGGTTTGAATAACCGGTCCGTGAGCGTCCGGTCCTGTAGCAGCACGATCTGCCTGTCGTTCATCGTTTCGTCTCCTTCAGCCATCGATCTAGAAAGGAATAAGCCAGCTCCCGGATTTCATCCGGGAAATCATGCCCCCCCGCCCCGATGTAGGACCGGAAGCGGTCTTCGCGGCCGAGCCGGCGGTACAGCTTCATCAGCTCGTGCATGCCTTCCCCGACCGATCTCCAATGGGGGAAGATATGATCGTCCTGGCCGGCGTAGTTGAAAAAAGGTACCGGCGCGCATAAGGCGGCGATCTCATGGAATTCGAAAGGAACCCGGTCCTCGGCCAAGTCCGCCGAAATCTTCGGAATGTGCGTATACGGATACGGACGATGGCCCCAATGCTCGGGCTGCGGGTCTCCGGTGAACGGGCTGAAGCCGCAGCTCGATACGACGGCCTTGATCCGGCGGTCCATGCCCGCAAGGAAATAGGAATTGTAGCCGCCGAAGGAATGACCGATCGCTCCGATGGCCTCGGGATCGACCTCCTCCAAGGAACGGAGCACGTCGACGCCTTGCTTGTGATCGGACAGGTTCTTGGCCACCATGGACCACTCCAGATGCCGCTCGTAGAAGGGCCCGCTATGGAACGCGGGATAACCCGGATAGATCCGTTCGCCTGCCGTGAGGGCGTCCGGCGCGAGCACGACGTAACCTCGCCGCGCGAGCTCTACGGCGTACATGCGGTTGGCCCTTCCGGAGTCCGTCGCGATATCTTCTTTGCCCTGCTCGATCGTCGGATGGAGCGCGATAACGGCGGGGTAGCCGCTCTCCGGACGGGGGAACAAGGCGGGATCCGGCAAGAGAAGATAGGCCGATATTCGATCGCCGTAAGCCGTATCGTAGACGACTTGGATTCTCGTATGTCCGGGCTGCTCGCTCTTGGACACCTGCTGCAGTCTCGCGGACGGTCTTGCGGGCATCGCGCCGATATACGCCAGCCAGCTCCGACGGATTGCCGCGAGCTTCTCTACCCATTGTTCCTCGCTCTCGATGCCGCCGAGCAGCGGCGGAATGCCCGATCGGTTCAATTGCGACAGGACGTATGTCATAAGGCATCCCTGCTTTCGATAGTAAATAGACGGCTTCCTCCGAATAGAGGGATCGCCCCGTCGGAGAAAGCCTCCATAAGAACATTACTTATAAGCCGACATGAAGTCTTCGATAAGGATCGTCTTGTTCTCCAGCCTGGCCTGTTCGGCGGCGAACGCCATGACGTGGCTCTGCACCGATACGCTGGCCGAGGATAAGCTCTCGCCGGGACCGTCGCCTCGGACGAGCTGAACGAAATCCCTCATGATGCCCCGGTCCCCTCCGCCGTGATGACCGGTCGCGTTCAGATGAATCGTCTCCGTGGTCCCCGTCTTGAAGTCGGTCATTTCGATCGTTTGTTTGCCCATGTGCGCCCGCAGCTGTCCCCGGGTACCCATCAGCTTCAAGGTTCTCCCGCCGTCCGTCGTGAACGCGGACATCGTGAACGTGGCCGTAATCTCGTTCGCGAATTGCATGGCGACGACCTGATGGTCGACCACGTCGTTGTCGCAATGATAGACGCATCTGCCGTACGGACCGTTTCGGAGCGCTTCGAGGACCCCTTCGTTGCTCGTGTCGCTGCTGATCGCGGCACGGAGAATTCTCGCGGACGTCTCGTCGTCGAGGTCCATATAAATATCCGGTGCGTAATAAGGACAGGTCGAGCTGACCGGACAGCCGTCCATGCAACGCAACGGCGCTCCTTCGGGCGCGTTGTCCTTCTTGAAATGGGTAAGCGCTCCGAAGGAAGACAATCGCGTACAATCCGCCCCCGCCAGCCATACGAGAATGTCGAGGTCGTGGCAGCTCTTGGCCAGAATCATCGGGTTGGACTCTGCGGAATTCCGCCAATGGCCCCTGACGAAGCTGTGGGCGTGATGCCAATACCCGACGTTCTCGATCATATCCATCGACATGAGCCGCCCGATCCGGCCTTCGCCCAGCAATCGCTTGATGGTAGAGAAGAACGGCGTGTAGCGCAGCACGTGACAGATCGAGAATACGCCGTCGTGACGCTTGGATAGCTCGCCCAGCGTTACGCATTCCCGCGGGTCGTTCGACATCGGCTTCTCTAGCAACACGTGATAGCCGAGCTCCAGCGCTTTGACCGCGGGCTCGAAGTGCATGCGGTCCTGCGTGCAGATGATCACCGCATCCGCGACCCGCGGCCCGGACAACAGCTGCTCCCAGCTTTCGTAACATCGGGCGGGGTCGATCCGATGCCGAAGCGCGAAAGAACGCCTTCTCTCTTCATCCGGCTCGGCGACCGCCGTAAATTGCATTTCGTTCGGGTAGTCCAGCGCGTATTGGGCGTATTCGTTGCCTCTTCCGCCCGCGCCGATGACCGCCGCCGTTATTTTCTTCATGCCGTTTCCTCCTGTCTTGCCGCTATCATCCTTTAACGGAACCGATCAGCGCGCCTTGCTCAAAATGTTTTTGTATGAACGGATACACCGCGATAACAGGCAAGCAGCCCAGCAAGATGACCGCGTATTTCAGCGATTCCAGCACGACCTTCTGTCCGGACGCCGACGAAGCCTCGAGGACGTCCCCGGCTTGGCCGACGACGATCAGGTTGCGGATCACGAGCTGCAGAGGGAACAGGTCTTGATCGCGCAGCAACAAGAGCGCGGCAGAGAAGCTGTTCCAGATTTCCACCGTATAGAACAACCCCACGGTCAGCAACACCGGTTTGGACAACGGAACGACGATCGACGTCAGCAGCCTGAAGTCGGACAGTCCGTCTATCCGGCCCGATTCCTCGATCTCCTTCGGGATCCCTTGGAAGAACGTCCGCATGATAATCAGGTTGTACGTGTTCAGCGCGTTGGGAAGCACCATCGCCCAGATCGTATCGACCAACCCGTACGATCTCGCCACCAGGTAGAACGGAATCATGCCGCCGTAGAACATGATCGTGAAGACGATGAACAGCATGATCGGCTTGCCGAAAATCAAGTTTTTCCGCGATAGCGCGTAAGCGCCCATGACCGTGATCGACATGGAGATGAAGCCGCCGAGAACGACGTACAGCAACGTGTTGCGATAGCCGATCCAGATTCTCTCGTCGCCGAGCGCGGCGTTCACCGCGTCCCATTGGATCCCTCTCGGCCATAAGCCGACTTCGTTGCGGACGACGAATTCGGGCGAGCTGATCGCCACCGAAACCATGTGCAGGAAGGGGAATAGGCAAGCGAACGCCACGCCGGCCAGCAGCAAGAAGTTGACGACGTCGAACGCGCCGATCCTTCGATTCGTTACCATAGGCTCGTCTCCCCTACCTTCCTGCTGACCCGGTTGGCCGTATAGATGAACAACAGCGATACGATGGCCATGGACAGATCGATGGCCGCGGCGTAACTGAATCCGCCTCCCAGTATCCCGATGCGATAGACGTAAGTCGAAATAATGTCCGATGTTTCCATGTTCGCCGCGTTGCCGAGCAAGAACGCCTTATCGAAGCTGACTTCCAGAATGCCGCCGATTTGGAGAATGAACAGAATGACGATGGCCGGCACGATGCCCGGAAGCGTAACGTGAAGCGTCTGCTTCCATCTTCCCGCCCCGTCCATCTTGGCCGCTTCGTACAGCTGCGGATCGATCGCGGTCAACGCCGCCAGGAAGATGATCGTTCCGAAGCCCACGGTCTGCCAGATATCCGAGGCGATGAAGATCGTACGGAACCACTCGGACTTCTGCAGGAATAAAACCGGTTCGAAGCCCATCGTCTGAATCACCTTATTGATCCAACCCGTGCTCGGAGACAGCAGCATGATCAGAATGCTGGAGATGACGACCTGGGACAGGAAGAACGGCATGTAGCTCACGGTCTGCACGAACTTGCGGTACTTCTTCCAGCGCATCTCATGGAACAGAATCGCCAGAACGATCGGCGCCGGGAAGGAGAACAGAAACTTATATAATCCCAATAAGAGCGTATTCCGAATAATGATCCACGCATCGGGGTTGTCGATGAACGTCCGATAATGCTTAAGCCCGACCCAGTCGCTGGCCCACACGCCCTTGAACAGATTGTAGTCCATGAAGGAAACCGCGATCCCGAACATCGGGACGTATCTGAACATGATGTAGTAGATAAGCGCGGGGGCGAGCAGCAGCAAATACACGCGATCGCGTTTCAGCCGACGCGCGACGGATAGTCTATTCATGGCTGCCTCTCCTCCCGAATAAAGGGCAGGACCCTACGCGCGAGTGTCGGCGTACGGCCCTGCGGTTCGCATAGCGATAACGCTTTATTTCGTATTCGCGATCTGACGGTCCAACGCGGTCTGAAGCGTCGCGCGAATCGTCTCGAGACCGTGCTTCTCCAGATCCTTCACGAAAGCGTCCCATTCGGTCATCGGCCGCTCGCCGTAGATGAACTTCGTCACTTCGCCCGTCCAGAACTTCCAGATTTGATCGTTATACGCGGATAGGTTCGCGGCTTCGTCCGCCGTCAACGCAGGGCGGCTGTAAGCGACCGGGAACCGGTATTTCGGCGCTTCCACGTACGCTTCCTTCTCCTCGTCCTTCACGAGAGCGAGCCAAGCTTCGAAGTCGAACCAACCGTAAGTGGCAGCCGTCTGGATGCCGGAGACGACGCGAAGATCGTTAGGCTCCTTGTACGTATCGTTGAACTTCCGCTTGCCGTCCGCGATCGTATAGGTCTCGCCTTCTTTGCCCCAGCTCTGGATGTCCTTCCCCTTCTCGGAGAAGATGTAATCCAGGTAACGGTAAGCCGCATCCTTATTCTTCGAAGTCGAAGCGACGGACAATCCGAAGCTCTCGGAACCGCCTCTAGGGAGATAAGGCTCGGTACCTACGCCGATCGGAGGCGCCATGAACTCGAGGCTGCCTTCCGGCAGCTGGTTGTTCATGATCTCGATCTGGCCGATGAATTGGACGGTAACGAACGCCTTGTTCGTCGACATGAATTGCGCCCATGCTTTGTAATCCATCGTGAGCCAATCCGGCGGCATCAGCTTCGCTTCCAGGAACTTGTGGAGCGTCTCGACCATCGTCTTGGCATTCGGATCTTGAAGACCGTACTTCATCTTGGTCGGATCCTGAGGATCTTGGTAGAATTCCGGATAGATGCCGAACGAAGGACCGAACGTATCCAGCGTGCTCAGGCCGTGGCGGAACAGGAACGGGTAGCTGTCCGGGTACAGCTCCTTCAGCTTCATGGACGTCTCGTAGAGCTCGTCCCAAGTCGTCGGCGGAGTCAGTCCGTGCTTCTTGAAGATATCCTCGCGGTAGAACCAGACCATCTGGCTCGATTCGCCCGCTCCGTCGTTAATGATGCTGTAGATTTCGCCGTTCGGAGACGTGACTCTCGCTTTGACTTCCGGCTTGCTTTCCAAGTAAGCTTTCACGTTCGGCATCTGATCCAGATGCTTGGACAGATCTTCGAACGCGCCCTGCGGACCGAATTTCTGAACGTCGTTCGGGAAGACGGACATGATGTCCGGCATATCCCCGGAGGATACGGCGAGCGCCAGCGATTCGGGACCCGTCGCGAGCTCCTGCTCGACCGTGATGTTCGTCTCTTCCTTCACCCACTTCCATACGCCCCAATCCTCTTTCGGAGGCCAACCCGCGTTGTTCTCCGTCAGGATGCGAATGGTCGCCGCTTCCGGCAGCGCCGGAGCCGCGCTCTGCGATGCGCTTGCCGTCGGGCTCTCGCTTGCGGAGCCGGAAGGACTCGAAGCGGAATTACCGTCGTTATTGCCGCATGCGCTGATCAATAAAGCCATTGATACGACTGCCATCGATGCTAACTTGCCTTTTCTCATCTCGTTACCCCATCCTTTAGAATTGAATGTGTAAGCTTGCGCGTCGGAAGTCGATCGAGCCGATCCGGCGTCTCCTTCTTTCGCTTGCCCCCATCATAGGCCGGGGCGGAAGCCGCGGTATATAAGACGTTGCGCGGGAAGCTGGTACTTTTATCGGATAGTCGAAAAAAGTACCAGTCCGCCGTAAAAAAGCCGAAACGGCGGCAGGACCGGGATTACACCCGCGCGATCCTGCCGCCGTTCCTCATGGGGCCGAGTGCCCGCTATTGCGATATTCGCTCGGCTTAAGCCCCGTATATTTCTTGAACATCCGGTTGAACGAAGTGATGTTCCGATAGCCGACGGCTTCCGCGACCTCTTGAATTTTCAAACGGCTGTCGTGCAGCAGCAGGGAGGCAGCTTTGTTCACGCGCGTCTCGTTCACGAATTCCACGAGGTTCGTGCCCGTCTTCTCCTTGAAATAGGTCGACAAGTATCCGCTGCTTATATTCAGCTTCTCGGCAAGGGCGTCCAAGTAAATTTCTTCCGCTAAATTGTCCTTCACGTAATCCATGACGAAGGTAACGATATTGTCCTTCGGTTCCTTCTTCGCGTGAATCGCTTCCGCGGTTTGCTTCACCCAATCGCGAAGCAATCGCTCCAGTTCTTCGGCGGTGACGCATTGGCCGATTCTCTCTTCCGCGTTGGCCAGAATCTCCTCGAGCCGGGCCGGACTCAATAGCCCCGCGGAGACGGTGTGGCGAATTCGCTCCGTGATCCATTCGGCGAACCGCAGCCAGGCTGCCGCCGTTACGTCCGCGCTTCGCCACTGGTCCAGGAAGCGATCGAACAGCTGCGACAACGCTTCCGTATGGCCTTCCCGGAGATTCGCCCGGAACTGCGTATCCTGCTCGGGGCTGAAGCCGAATGCGATCGTTCCGCCCGGCGAATCGGCCACGATCTGCGTCTCGTCCACGAGACGACGCTCCTCGATGCGCTCCAGTACTTCCTTATAGGCTTCGTTGATCTGCTCCGAATGATCGAATATCGAGGTGACCGCGATCGTAATCGTACCGCTGTCCCGGTCTTGGTCGAAGATCGCCTTCATGTCTTCGAGCATCCGATGCAGCTCCTCCATTCGATCGATGAACACGAGGCTAAGAATGCGATTGTATTCGATCTGGAACGTCAGGGCGTCCGGGAAAGACTGGTTCAACCTCTCTTCGATGAACACTTTCATATAGTACAGCCATCTCTGGAACGTCCCGTTCGACGAAGGGGCGTTCTTCTTCTCGACGACTTGGATAAGGACGAACACGAAGGGCTTGCCGGCGAAATCGAGCTTGTCGGAATCGTTCTCGTTCCGAATGTCCTTCAGCCGGTGGATGAACGCCCATTGCTTCTGCAGCTTGTTCTTATCGCGCAGTTGGCTGCTGATCAGATCGAATTCCTGAATATTGGACCGATAATCGCCCGCGTCTCCCGATCCCCTGATCGAGGCGATCAGCTTCTTGAACGGATTGTTGATCCTGGCCGCGAACAGCAGGGAGATCACGATGACGAACAGGATCACGCCGGCGATCACCGCGACCAACGTGAACTTGAGCCGCGTCTGGTAGGCTAACTGAGACTCCGGCACCCGCTGCATATAGGTCATCCCGCTATTGTCGGCCGTCTTATAGAAATGATATTTGTCGTCGTGTATGAATTCGTTTCCCTTATGCTCCTTCAGCGCGCCGAGCGACAGGATGGAATCGGAAGTCCCGCTTCGGTATATCGTCTCTCCCGCCCCGTTATAGATCGCGAAGTCGTCGTTGATCGCTTGATGGAACGCCGTATACATTTTCTTGGCATCGAGAAGGACGACCATGTAGAACTCATCGTTGTCCGCGCGCTTGAATACGATCGGAATCAGCTCTCCGACGGCCTCTCGCCGGTTCTGGAATATATTCGAGTAGAAGGACTCCGCCGGGAAAACGCGATTGTTGTACGTCTGTTCGAACTGCGCGTCCCAGAACGACAGAGGATACCGATCGCTTGCCAGGAACGCGCCGAACATGACGTCGGGCTTCGCGCTCGTGCCTTTTTCCACCGCGAATTGACCGGACTTGGAATAGAACACGATGTTATGGATGAACAGGTTCGGATTGGATACCCAGTACACGATGTCCTTGATGACTTCGGGGAAATCGGAATATCGGGGTTCGCTCTGCAACTGCTGAACCCGTTCGCTGAAGTAGAACAGAGACATTTGCTTCTTGATCATATCGAAATGCTTCTCGTAGTTAGCCATCGTGTTGCGCAGCATCAGAGTATTGTATTTGACGATCTCCTCGCGGACATTGCTCTTCGATACGGAGAGCGTATAGGTGGTAAGCGCCGCGAGAATGAGGATGATGCACAAAAATCCCGCGACCAGTCGCAGGAACAGGGAGTTGGACTTCGAGCGTATATAGCGCAGGGGCTGTCTCCTGTTCATAACCATCCCTCTTTCTGTCGACGGACCGGATGCGCGCGCATCTTCGTTCCGTTATTCACGCTCCGCCGGCGAGTTTCTGACTTCTGTAGGCTTGTCCGAAGAGAGCTCCGTCATAACCGGTTGCCTCCAAGGGAATATCGCGCAGATAGACCGGTTGGCCGTCATTTTCCCGCGACAACTTGGCCGCTATCGCCGCCAGTTCGACCTCCGCCAACGAAGCGAAGGCAAGAGGAGCGGGCGTCTCCCCCGCGTAATAAGGCAAAGCGACTTCTAACAAAGATCGGTACAGCTTGCCGAAATCGACTTGAAAATGAGTGACGTCTCGTTGCGTCGTAATCGTTGCGTACATCGGCAAATATCCTTGCGTCGCGCCGACGATCACTTGTCCTCGATTGCCGTTATGCCATACGACTTCGACGTGTTGCTGTACATGCTCGGCTAAGTACCGGACGTACGCGATTCCTTCTCCCATAATGCCGTGAAGCATCGAGTACGCGTGAATGCCGTAGTTGAACTCATCAACGGAACAGCCGGCGATCGCGAATACCGTCTCCTTGCGATCATGCGTAGCGGACCACTCTCGGATTTCCTCGCACCAGCGCAACGACGATCCGCCGAACACCTTGATCCCTCGTCTCTCCCACTGGAGTATGGTCGAGAGGTCCTTGGCGTTGCCTGCCATCGGTTTGTCCAGGAAGATGCTTTTGCCGGCGTTGACGAAAGCCTCGGCCCGCTCGAGATGAACGTCCCAATCGCAGCTATGAATGATGGCGAGATCGACGACTTCGGCCATGTCCGTCAAAGAAGAGAATACCCGTTCTATGCCATGCCGCTCGGCGAACTTCTCCGCGTAACCCGCCGGGTACACTCGGCCGCCGTCATATACGCCGACGACGGAGTGCCCGAGTTCCCGAATGATGGGAATCCAATTGTCCGGATGAGAAGTATCGAGGTCTACGATGCCGATTCGCAATTTGCCCATCGTCGTTATGCTCCTTCCGCCAAGCGGTTCTACTATCTTCCTATTCTAACATGGTTAATATAAATTTAAGAATTTGTTTCTCGGAGGTTAACCGCCGTAGCGTATGATGGTCATACGTATGCGAACGGCATGCGGGACGAAGACTGGAAGGGAGCCGTTATCGATGAAATCATGGATACCGATCGCGCTCGCGGTCATGCTGCTTGGCGCGGGCTGCTCGTCTCCGCTTCGGGACCAAGCCTCTATCGAGAAGGACGTGAAGCTCATGGATCGACAGCTCATCTCTGCCGCCGAACGCGGAGACAACGATAGACTGCGGCAGCTCTTGCAAGAAGGCGCCGACATGAACGCGCGCGACTCGCGCGGAAGAACCGCCATCATGGCCGCGACGCACGGCAACCGGCCGGAGGCGGTCAAGCTGCTGATCGACGCGGGCGCGGATATTAACGCGCAGGACGATAGACGGGACAATCCGTTCCTGTATGCCGGGGCCGAAGGACGGTTCGAAATTCTGGAGCTGCTCATCGCGGCGAAGGCGGACACGAAGCTGACGAACCGTTACGGCGGAACCGCGCTCATTCCCGCTGCGGAGAAGGGACACGTGGACAACGTACGCTCGCTGCTGACGAAGACCGACGTCGACGTCAACCACGTGAACGATCTCGGCTGGACGGCTCTGTTGGAGGCCGTCGTCTTAACGAACGGCGGACCGAAGCATCAGGAGATCGTCCGGCTACTGATCGCGCACGGAGCGGACGTGAATATCGCCGACCGGGAGGGCGTGACGCCGCTGCGGCATGCCGTCAACCGCGGCTTCGCCGAGATGGAAGCGATCCTTCGCGAAGCGGGGGCGCGGTAGATGTCCATTCGGTTGCGCTTGCTCCTGACGAACACGATCATGCTCGTCATTACGATCCTTATCTTCCTCACGACGGCGTTCTTGGTTACGACGGCCGTGACCGGAGACGTGCGAAGCGTGAAGCAATTTTACCGGATCCATCTCTCTCTCGATCCGTTGAACGCGGCTCAGGAGAACATTTTCCAGGAACTGAAATACGTCGCCAAGAACGATCCCGACCAATTGCTTAACCCGGAGACGCTGAAGGAATGGGAATATAAGCTTCGAGTGGAACGGGCCTCGTTGCTTATCCGTCACGAGGACCGAACCCTGCTCGATGCTCCCTCCCTTGACGCCGAAGGACTCGCGTCGCATCTTCCCGCCTACGAGATGGACAACTTGAACATTCGCGATACGTTCACGATCGGCGACCGCTTCTTCGCGTACGGCAAGTTCGATTATTATTACGGCGATAGGAGCAAGGGCAGCTTGTTCGTCATCCGGGAAGTCAGTCCTTTCACGGCGCTCGTCGGGAAGCTGCTGCCCGTTCTCATCTCGCTCTTGTTCGTGCTACTGGTCGGCGCCAATATTCTGCTCTATTGGTACGTGACCCGCAGCATCGTCAAACCGCTTAGCTTGTTGCGGGCTTCGGCGGCGCGCATCAAGGAAGGCGATCTGGACTTCCGGGTGCGGCCGTCGACGCAGAACGAGATGGGCCAGCTCCTTCAGGCGTTCGAGGAGATGCGCCTCAAGCTGAAGGAATCCGTCGAGCTGCGCATGCGGTACGAAGACAACCGGAACGCGCTGATCTCCGACATCTCGCACGACTTGAAGACGCCGATCACGACGATCAAGGGCTACGTCGAAGGCATCCGCGACGGAGTGGCCGGCACGAAGGACAAGATGGACAAGTACATGGAGACGATCTACGGCAAGGCGGTCGAGATGGATCGCCTCATCGACGAGCTGTTCCTCTATTCGAAGCTGAACTTGAAGAAAGTCCCGTTCGACTTTCGGCGGATCGACGTGCGGCGGTTCTTGACGGATATCGCGGAGGAGCTGCGGTTCGATCTGGAGAGGCAGTCGATTCGGCTCCGGTGGCCGGACGAACATGGCACCCCCGTCTTCGCGATCGTTGATCCGGAGAAGCTGCGGCGCGTCGTCGGCAATGTCGTCTCCAATAGCGCGAAGTTCATGAACGCGGAACCGAAAATCATCGAGCTGCGTTTGACGGCGGAACCGGACCGCGTAATCGTCGAGATCGCGGACAACGGCCCCGGCATCGGACCGGATGCGCTCCCTCGGGTGTTCGAACGATTTTACCGGGAGGATGCCTCCCGAAGCGAAAGCACCGGCGGAAGCGGCCTTGGGCTCGCGATCGCCAAGGAAATCATCGACGGACACGGCGGCACGATCGCCGCAACCAGCAAGCCGGGAGAAGGAACCGTCGTTCGGTTCTCGTTGAACCGGGCGGAGAGGAGCGATACGAAGTCATGAAGCACATTCTCATTATCGAGGACGAGTCGAGCATATCGGATCTGCAGAGAGATTATTTCGAACTGAACGGATTCGCGGTGGACGTCTGCCACAGAGGCGACGAAGGGCTTCAGCTCGCGCTGGCTCGTCCCTACGATCTGATTCTGGTCGATCTGATGCTCCCGGGAATGGACGGCTACGAGATTTGCCGGCGCATTCGCGAGCGGAAGGAAGTGCCGATACTGATCGTCTCCGCCAAGAAGGAAGAGATCGATAAGATCCGGGGCTTCGGCATGGGCGCCGACGATTACGTCACGAAGCCGTTCAGCCCGAGCGAGCTCGTCGCCCGGGTCAAGGCCCACCTGACTCGATACGACAGACTGGTCGGCGGCAAGGACGCGAACAAGAACGAGATACGCATTCGGGCGCTCTCTATCGATACCGCCTCCCGCAGAGTGTTCGTCGGAGACGCGGAAGCGATCTGCACGGCCAAGGAATTCGACTTGCTTACGTTCCTGGCGACTCATCCGAACCGGGTGTTCAGCAAGGAAGAGCTGTTCGAGAGAATCTGGGGCATCGATTCGTACGGAGATATCGGGACCGTTACCGTGCATGTCCGGCGCATTCGCGAGAAGATCGAGCAGGACCCTTCCAATCCGCAATATATCGAGACGGTGTGGGGAGCCGGCTATCGGCTGACCGTATGACCGATTAATAGAACGTTAGCTTCCCGTTCAGAATTCGTTAAGATCTGCTTCCTTCCCCGTTAAGAATGACCCCTTAAGATGAAGAGGTAGCGAATTCATCCGATAAGGGAGTGCATTATTCATGAACAAACAAGCCATCGCCCTGATGCTCGCGGCGGCGATCGCGACGACCGGAGCTCTCGTACCGTATAACGTCACGCAGGCGCAAACCGCGAGGATCTCGTTCAGCGACCTCGCCCAAGCGGGTTCGTATCAAGCGGCCTTGCAGGCTCTGGCCGATAAGCGGATCTTAGCCGGTTACGCCGATGGAACGGTCAAACCGAACCGTACGATGAACCGCGCGGAATTGTCCAAGGTGCTCGCCGTCGCGTTCGGCCTGAATCCGCAAGGCGCGGCGGAATTGACGGCGGACGACGTATCCAAGGATCACTGGTACTATCGGTATGCCGCCGCTCTGAGCGGCAACGGCATCCTGCAGGCGGAGAACGGCAAGTACCTGCCGCATGCGAACGTCACGCAGGAACAACTGGTAGGCGCGGTAGCGAAGCTGATCAATAAGAAACCGATTATCGTGCAGACATGGGTCGACGGCTATGAAGCGGACGCAACCGCGACTCGGGGCGTTGCGGCGCAGCTCGTCTGGGAAGCGATCCCGCATATTCCGTCCGCGTCGGCGACCGTGACCGGCGTCAAGGCGCTGAACCCTGCGACGTTGGAAGTGACCTTCTCGGCGCCGCTGACGGCCGCCGACGTCAACTTGGAACAAGCGAAGCTGAACTTTGCGTTCGACAACGGCATCGGCATTCTCAACGTGCCGCAGTTGAAGAACGGCGCACGGTCGACGTATATCGTTCCCGTAACCGTCCAACAACCGGGCACGACGTATAAGCTAACGTACAAAGGCACGGTCGCGGGATCGTTCGAAGCCGCGACGAACAAGGTAACGCTCGGCACCGCTCGCCAAGTATCGAACGATACGTTCGAAGTCGAGTCGTACCGCGCGGAAGGCACGGCGGATTACGCGTACCTCGTCGAAGCTTACTACGGCAGCCGGAACGGCCAAGAGATCGCGCTCGACGAGAACAACGCGCATAACGGGCAGTCGTATATGATCGTCTCTTCGCTAAGGGACAAGAGCGTGACGCTGACTCCGGAAGGCGGCGAGCCGATCGTCGCGGCATACGTGCCCTACACGCAAGCGACCGACGGACGCCAAGCGCCGAAGTTCCGCTTGCCTAGCGGAACGACGCTGCAGCCCGGCGTCCAATATACGGTAACCTCCTCGTGGGCGACCGTGAAGGACGCCTCGTTCGTTGCCGGCGCGATCGCCCCGCTGACAGTTGCATCTACGGTCGCGGTGAGCGAGACGAGCATCGAGGTCGCGCTCTCGCAAGATCCGAAGGACGAGCTGTTCTCCGGCCGCGGCGTCGAACTGACGGCGGCGGACGGCACGAAGCTGACCGCGCAATACCGCGTGCAAACCCGCAAGGGCGCCGTCGGCACGTTCGACCTCGCCGCGGGAGGGAAGCTGGCTCCGGGAACGACGTACGCGGTCGCGCCGATCGGGAATTGGGCGATCGCGAGCGGGGTGACGGTAACGACCAAGTAAATGGGAATAGCCCGCATGCTCCGAGGAGCTTGCGGGCTACTTTGCATTATTCGGCTCGGTCGTTTCGACTTGTTAATGCTTGCACTCGTCGTCGAACTGCACCGCGCCCACCGCCAGCGGAGCGCTGGCGACGCCCGGGTTGTCGCCGAGATAAGCGCCTTGCGCGATCAGCTCGCGCTGCAACGCGGCGATCGGCACGTCGCGGAAGCCGGTGCCGGAAGCGCTGGCCATGGCGGAAGCTACGCCCGCTGCTTCGCCCATCGCGAAGCAGTTCGGCATGACGCGAAGCGAGCCTTGAACCGGACGGTCGGACGAGACGGAACGGCCGGCGACGATCAGGTTGGATTTGCCTTGCGGCAGCATGCAGCGGTACGGTACGCCGTGCGACTGTCCCGGCGGCAGATGCTTGACCGTCATCGTCGTGGCGGCGTTGGCCAAGTGAATATCGATGAAGTACGAATTGCGGGCGATATCGTCCTCGAACGAACGCGCGGATAAGAAGTCCTCGACCGTCAGCGTATAGTCGCCCTGAATGCGCCGCGTCTCGCGGATGCCGATCTGGTCGCCGGAATGGACGAGATGAATGTTCTCGAAGCCCGGGACGTACTGGCGCAAGAACCGGATTTGCGTCTGGATCAGCTTGCGCCCCTCGATGGCCGCACTCGTTAACTGCTCCGCATTCGTACCGTCGACGCCGAAGACGTGGCCGAAGTTGAAGCCGGCGACCGAATCCGTCACCCACGAGATGCCCGAGATGCGCTTGCGCCCTTCGGGGAGATCGCCGTTCTGCTGCGCCCGGATGACGGTCGGCTCCAGATGCGCCGGCTGCCCCGTCTCCTCCAGATAACGCAGGAATCGCCCCTTATCCG
Organism: Cohnella sp. GCM10027633; assembly: GCF_042675445.1. Lineage (NCBI taxonomy): Bacteria > Bacillati > Bacillota > Bacilli > Caryophanales > Paenibacillaceae > Cohnella > Cohnella sp. GCM10027633. The sequence goes on from NZ_JBHTGV010000006.1 coordinate 160,721, forward strand.
CACCGGTGACGAGGTAGCACATCGTGCCCGGCTGCAGTTCCCCGCCGTCGCCGCCCGATTGGAACGGAACGCCGGCCAGCGCGGCCAAGTCGCCGTCGCCCGTCGCGTCGATGTACAGCTTCGCCTGGATGACGGACCGTCCGGACTTGTTGCTGACGACGAGTCCCGCGATCCGATCGCCGTCGAGCAGCACCTGGTCCGCGAACGTATGGAACAGTACCCTCGCACCGCTCGCCAGCACTACTTCGTCGTATACCCGCTTCAGCGTCTCCACATCAATCGGCACCCAATCGAGCTGGGCGCCGTACGCCTCTTCGAACTTCGGTCCTGCCGCCGCCTTCATCTTGTCCAGCAGGTCCAGCCCGATGCCGCGAATGACCGGCTTCTCGCCGTCCGTGTACGGACAGAATGCCGGTACCAAGGCGGCCGTTCCCATTCCGCCCATGTAGCCCCGCTGTTCGATCAGGAGCACGTCCGCTCCGCTGCGCGCAGCCGCGATCGCCGCGGCGATGCCCGTCGGGCCTCCGCCGACGACGACCACGTCGGGCGAGTCGCTGACCCGCAGCGCCTGCGCAGGTATGGTCACGAGAGTCGAAGATTTCATCATGAGTTCCCTCCATCGTGTTCTCTATTGCTTTCAGCCTCATTATAGAGCGCGGTCGCGGCGCGATTAAGTTTAACTTTTGTTTCACTTATCTTTCGCTTATGCTAGAGTCGACGTCTTGAATATGAACGGAAAGGAAATTCGACATGCCGATTCGTAAATCCGTTACGCTGCGCACGATCGCCACCGAATTGGGTCTGACGGTGCAGACCGTCTCCAAGGCGCTGAAGGGCAAGCCCGGCATGTCCGAAGAGACGCGCCGACTCGTCGTCAGAACCGCCGAGAAGCTCGGCTACTATACGTCGGAGCAAATCCGCAGCCTGAAGGTCGACCGCATCGCCCCCTATCCGAGCGAGAGCATGCATTTCCTGCTTGCCCTCACCGATGCGTCCGCCTCGTACATCCGCGAATTGTTGAACGGCTTGCAGGAGCGATTCTATTCGTTCGGCCATCGGATCGAGCAAGTGATTCTACCGCGCCATGTGCAAGCGAAAGACATGCCGGACTGGATCGAGGCCAAGGGCATGAACTACGCGGACGGCGTATTCATCGCCCCGACCATCTCGCCGGAGGCGTGGGAACGCGCTCTGTTCGGCTTGCAAGCTCCGCGCATTCTGCTCAACTTCCCTCCGCCGGGACTGAGACTCGACAGCGTCATCTGGGACGTGTACGAAGCCGCCTATCAATCGGTCTCGTATTTGCGAGAGCTCGGGCACGAACGAATTCTGTACGTCGGGGACATCCACCGACAGCGCGGCTATATTCTGCGTTGGCAAGCGTTCGTCTACGCGATGGACAAGCTGGGAGCCGGCTCTGACTCCGCCCCGCGTTGGACAGGCCGGCGCGACGACGACCGCGAATGGATGGCGGAGCTCCGAAGCCGACTGGACGCCTACCGGCCGACGGCCGTCGTCTGCGGCATCCACGAGGACGTATCCGCCGTCTACTCGTTATGCCTCGAGCGGGGCTGGCGCGTGCCCGAGGACGTCTCCCTCGTCGGCTTCCTGAACGAGCAACCCGCCGAGCTTCCGCCCTTCACCCGGCCGCTGCTGCCGATTCGCGACACCGGCTACCGCGCCGCCGACCGGATGCTGTGGCGCATCGCGAATCCGACGCTGCCCTACGAGCATATCCGCATTCAGAGCGAGCTGTTCGTCGGCGGCACGACTGCCGCTCCCCGCGCATAAAGGAAGGCTATGTTAAATTCTAATGTTGTTATTTGACCAAAAGAAAACCGCCTTAGTAAAAGGCGGTTTTCTTGATGTCGTGTCCCGTTAGCTTAATCATTCAGTTCATTTAATCGATTTTCAGCTTTTTCTCAATTAAAATTTAACTTTCTTGATTAATAGGTTTCTCACCTATCAACTATTGCAGCTCCAAAAAGAAAGTTATAGTTAACGTTGGTTAGTACTAATTTATTTATACTTTTTATCATTACCTTTTCTTCAAGTATTGGCCGTCCAAAAATTGCCACATTTTGAGCCATTATAGATTGTTCTTGTGATTGGAATTCTGGTAAGCGTCTATTGGAAATTCCATAGACCGATGCTTGAAGTGGCATTGCTCCATTCCTTATATAGCTGAAATATGATGGATACACTATTCCATCAAACCCTGCTTGTCGTACTGTTGAACTAATTTCACGGGTAATATCATATGCATGCTTTCCTGCCAGAAAAAGCATATTTTATGCGAGATCCAAACTATCAAATTCAGATTCATCCTCATTGAGAATTACTGATAAATTCAATAGTTTCAAAGACGTTTTAGGAAGCAATGTAGCAACATATAATTCATCCTCCATTTTTGCACGCATTTCATGTATACATAGATCCAGATCAGGTGAAGCATAAAGAACCGGCTGCCTAACCGAATCTAAACGGCCGCTACCCAAAAATTCATCTGGTGGGCTGTCAAATTCCTCTGAATTATATCTGAGGTTCTCTCCACTTCTAATTCTGTAAAGCGGAGAATCATTTATTGTTAATACTTTTTTAGGGTATTTTTCCAAAATCTGCTTTATGACAGCCCTACGTTTATCAGTATCTAGTAAATCTTTTAAAGGTTCGATATCTCCATACATCCAAGCTCTAGGTCCATAATAAAAAAAACCAATACCTAATATTTTCTCAAAAACCTTCATATCCTTTTCGAGATTTTCATTTAGATAAATAGATGTTTCCTGAAGTTCATTGAACTGAATTCCCGGAAAAGCTCCATATTCACAACGAACCAATGACCCCCATACAAAAAAGCGATAAACAATTTCTTTCAACTGTTTTAGTGTTAATTTATTTCCCGTCATTAACATACAGTTTGGACAACTTTCACTGTTAGTACAACCAATTCGCTTGGCATCTAGCCGCAAACCTTGATCATGAAAACAGTCAGAACATGCAACTATTATTTCATCCATATTTTCATCGTTAGTTATTACCATGAATATACCTCTCAGTTTGTCTCTCAAATTTATTCCTTTTTCGATTCCTTCAAACCTCAAACTTACTATGCACCCATTACACGCATGTCTAGGTACTTACCAGTCCCTACATTTTCCATATTATCCTGCCCTTTAACGTAGTAACGGCCGCCATGCGGCAGCCGTTCATGTATCGTGCCCATTAGTTTAGCGACTGAACGATTATTTTTCCCTTAAATACTTATCCAGCATTCTTCTTGAGTAACCTCCCATTGGAGGCTCGTAACCAAACGTTTCATATGCCCATACAATTTCTCTTTGTAGCTGCCCTCCATCATCTTCATTCATAACTTCATAAAAAAAGTCAACATTTAATTTGCCATTACTGCTCACTGTTAGACTGACTTGCTCCCATAAAGCCTGCTTGTTATCTTCAAAACATTTATACAATTTAAGCAATAGATCACTTAATTCGGATAGTAATTCGTCGTAAATTTGTTGAGAAACATTATATCTTGTTGGAATATCACTACCATCTACAATTGAGTTTGTATTTAGTTCAACAAAATAGAACGCTGATGACCAACTCGCTTTTCCTTCTTCTACTTCCCCAAGGTAATAAAATTCACCCCAACTAGTTGGAATCATAGCATTAATTTTTTGAGCTATTTCTTGGTATACTTCTGCCAATTGGTTTTCCATTTATCTATTCCCCCTTAAGCAAAACTGCCCGTTAACTTAGTGACGGCCGCCATGTGGGAGCCGTTCATGTATCGTTTCCCGTTAATTCAACGTACTGGCGGGAATTTCTCCATTTGAATAATACCTGATATCCTTTCCATTCTTTTTAGCATATTCGATTTCTTTTTTAGTGCTGCTTCCAATGTACCCGCCTACATCAATGACAAATATTTCGTCTGATATATCAATTTTTTTAAAGTGGAGGTTACCGAGCAATTCTGCCTGTTCACTCGTAAGTTCAAATCCTTCGCTTTGCTCAAAAAACGCGAGGCTAATAACAATATTTCCTTGAAGCGTTAAATAAGTATTTGCTTGTTCGAATTGCTTTTTAAATTTAGTAGACCCACATAAAGTGATGATCGGCATAAATCTTTCCTTCCGTTGGGTTAACGTTTCCCGTTAGCGCAATAATCAATTTAAATACGCGAAAAGTCCAGATCTATATACGGTGTATTATTCAATAAGTTGGAATAATAGAAGCTTCGAGCTTGTTCGTCCCATTCGCTCCAATCGGGAGCGGTAAAGTCTCTGCTTCTATAAAGCGCGGATAAAACTCTAGCTTGTCTTAAATCGATAAATAGCGGAATTTTTTTTAACGATTCTTGGCTTATCGTATTTTCTTTACAATAGCCGTTTATGAAATTGGAAAAAAAGCGCTTCGTAATCTCTTTTCTGAACTCTCCATCCGCAATAACCCACGGTATAGGAATCTCATAAAATAATGGTGTAGCGATATCAGACACAAACCAACTATATTCTGCTTCGTCGAAATCGATAATATTGGCTTTGTCCTCATCATTCAGATAATTTCCGCAACTGACATCCCCATGAATGAGTCCATATGTACCTGTTTCCTTGGATAGAGAACTAATCTCCCGAATTATTCTATCGAAACGATCATGTAATTCCAGCGGACAATGCTTCTTAAATGAGGATAACAAGGCATTGTCATTCCATTCATACCGCAGATATTGGGGTGTATAATCACGAGAATGTTTATGTATTTCCCCAATAAATTTACCTATATTCTCATAAAAAGCATTGCTTTCCTCCGCGATCCTTGCACTTCTGCCAGAGACCTTCTCAAAGGCTGTCACAATGAAAGCCTCATCAATCTTATGAAGGAGATCACCCGCTACTGAACGAATCGGTCTAGCTACTTTTATGTCGGACTCGGCTAAAAACAAAATAAAGTCTAATTCCGCTTTCGTTAGTATTTCGTTTCGATGCGAGATGTGGGCAATTCTTAGAATAACTTCACGGTCGCCGAACACCCCTCTATAAACGAAGTTTTGAAACCCGTTTAGTTCGATTAATGTGTCTTCTCGAATACCGAATCGATCTGCAGCCTGTTTCAAGATGTCTTGGTTAAATAGCTGCTTAATATTCTTGTTCATAGTCGACTTCTGTCACACCCCAAAGGCCAATATTGATTACCAGAAATTAGGACGCTTTTTATCTGATAAAGTTGCATGAACCTGCTCGTTACTTAACAAATGAATAGGAGCTGCCGTTGGCTAGCTCCCCAGGTATCGTTACCCGTTTGTTGAACTGAGAAAATTCACTGATGACTAATAATTCCGAAAATAAGTTTAAACGCGCTGCGCATCTTATTCATTCGTTTAAAGCCTTCTTTGGAATCCCAGATGAATACTTTCTTTCCTAACCAAACTCTAAAGTAAAATGAATGAAATACAATTGGCTTAACAATGCCCTTTTGCTCAAGTTCTGTCCCGTCAGCAAGCTCTGTTTCCGTTCGAATTAACCAAGTGTTCCCTATGCCAATCTCGATATATTTCAAGCAGGACGACCTCTTTCAACGACGATATCGATCGTTTTAATAATACCACATATTGGAATTATTCTGCCCTTTAGTTGAAAAAAAGGCAGCCTAATGTTGGCCACCGTTTCATGGTGTTTCCTGAACTATCGTTACCCGTTAGTTGAGTGCCTCAATTGAAGTAAATGCAATCATGATTTATACTTCACAAACCAATCCATTGTTGCCACACTATTCTTTTTCGTTTATCAAACCGTTACTCACTCTTCTAACTGTTAGCGTTTCACTCTCCGATTCCACCACATTACCGCCAAAAGGAAGTTCAAGGTCATCAATAACTCGTGTCACGGTACCATTTTTGTTTTCAAAAGTTATCACCAAAGCAAAGGATTTGGCGTCCAACGGAATGCGAACTTTCCCTTCATGAGAGTCATACTTATTGTCATTTGTAATGGTAAACAAGATAGAATCCTCTTTCTTGATGAAATGCCTGTTTCGAAAGGTTGACGGTTTCTCAACCGCATCTTGAACATTACAAGAATAAAAATAAAACAGAATACGAGCTTTATAATTATAAAAGGGATCGAAGGAGGGGAGTTTACTGATAAATTGAAAGCCTACCTTGTCACCGCCCTGCGGCTCCTTTCGTAAGGTTACTCCAGGCCTAGGGCTTTGTATTTGCGTAAAATTAAAAGACATGCAAGAGATGGCAAGCGGGGAACCGAACACATATGTATTGGTTGTATCCATTAATTCATCAACACTCGGAACATTTCCTAACCGCTTAAGATTTAACAAGCGGAAAATCAGATATAAGAACAGCATAAAAATGAGCGTTGCACCGATCATAGTCCACAACAAGAACGTAAAATCATTTTCAGATAATCGACTTTTCTCATACCAAAGAAACACCCACCAAGCCGATCCTACACTGAGGATCACACCTATGGTCAAGAAGACGCTGATTTTGGTGTTTGTCCCATTCTCCGTCGTTGACCGATATTTATTCAGCAGCCTTTCAATGTGCCTCACAGGGTTTTCTGTCATTGTCTGGTGATACGTGTAGCCCTTTAAGTCTGACAACGTGTCCCTTGCTTTTTCAATCACATGCTGGCTGTTAATTGAAATAAAAATGGTAATAAAGCCCACAAGACTAAGCAATCCTCCTGTGACGCCAAATAAAACAGAGGCTATAAGCCCTAAATCATGAGTAGTTTCCACAATTGTAAGATTGTACATAACTTCCTCCTAATTTCTTCTATATCTTTATCATACCATCCTATCGCACCACGCAAAACTGCCCGTTACTTCAACAAATGAAAAGGAGCTGCCGCATGGCTAGCTCCTCAATTAACGTTGAACCGCTTGCTTCTCGTAAGTTTTCAGGATTTCGTCTTGGATCGCCCGCAGCTTTGCTCCGGTATGGTCGACGTCTTGACGAGAAGATGCTCGCCAAGCTGCGTTTTCAAATCGCGTATAAAGCTTTGCGCTTTTACATCATCCGATTTGTCCAAGATGAACACATATTGGTTGTGATATTCATCGATAAACCAAGTTCCGTAATCCTCCAATTTGAACAAATGATAAGGCACAATTGGAAAATGTAAACACTCTTTAACACAGCCTAAAATAAGAAGCGATCGCCCTGATTCGGGACGATCGCTTCTTGCCGCTTCCGCGCGAGCGCGTTATCTCGCAGCTCGTACGAGCTCACCGACTTGCTTCGCGGCGCTCAAGCAAGCCTCGATACAAGGTATCGCTTCCTTCATGTTCCGAACGATAATCGGTTCGTTGCCCAGCCTCTCCGCGATTCGCAGTACGGCCCCGACATCGTACCGATGGTTCCATTCCACGATCATTTTGCGCAAGTTGGCGAACGATTGCTTATAATTCCAGGGGCGAATTCCCGTTCTGGACAGCACGAATCTTCGAACGATCCGATAATCCCGCACGAGCACGTGAGGGTTCAGCAAGAGGACGAGGTCGGCCTTCCCGATCGAATCCAACGTCCAATCATGGTACTGGACGCCTTCGATGATCCAATGATCGGAACGGACGACCGTTCGCAACGTCTCGTCCCGCACGTCCTCCGGGTACTTCTTGTTGTCGGAGCTGCGGTCCCAGGTCATATTATCGATCTCGTAATACGGAATCCCGTACCGCTCGGACAGACGCTTCGCCAACGTCGACTTGCCGCTGCCGCATGAGCCGATAATGCGGATTCTCATCGTTCGCTCATCGCCATGGCGTTCTCGGCTACGATAAGCGAACGCAGACCGATCCGGTTTAAGTAGACAAGCCTCGGTTCTAAGTGCCCGAGCACATCGCCGGCGACTCCGCCGCCTATGGCGGGAGATTCTCGCAACCCTTGAACGAACCGCAACAGCGCCGGAATCGGTAAGCTCGCCGCTTCCCCCAGGCTCAGGCCTTCCAGCTCGATCGCGGCGCTCACCGGGCCGAGCTTCGTCCCCCCGCAAGCCGGACAATCGATCGGACCGGAGAAATAATCGATTGCCTTCAAGTTGCCCTTCGACTTCGTACCGGCATCTCGCATATACCGCAAGTCGTTGACGCATCCGCGATAATAGACCGTCGTTCGCTTCTTCTTATATACCGAAGTAATCGGTTCTACGTCGTACCCGAACGTCAGAATCTCGATATACCTTGGATCCTGCTCGGAGAGCGGCCTTGCGGCGTCGATCCCGATCGTCTTGGCCAACTGCTTGATCCTTTCCACTGGCGCGCAAGTCGTGCCTGCCCAGAGCAGCACCGCGCCGCTCTTCAAGCTCAGCTCCGGCGCGATCGTGCGGCGGGGCTCGATGTCGGCTCCCGCGCATGCCGGGCAAGGCGCGATCTCCGCCGGAAGTCCGTGATTCCCGGCCGAAGCATATAGCGACTTCACGAGCTCTAATGCTGCGATGACCGTACCGACGAGCGAGCCCGGCCGCTTCTCGTTGAACGGTTTGTACGAGAGCGCATGAGTTTCCACGAACGCAATATCCCCTTTGTCGCATAGGCGATGGATTTCCTGCTCCTTCCATCATGACAAATGCATCGCGATAAGGGAAGACCGAATCTAGCGTTAGCGAGAACGCTGCTCGGACATCAATTCAAATTCAGCATATCCTGACTAACTATGCTCTTGGTTTCATCGTGTCTGAACAACAGCTTATAAGCCGAATCCCAATCCGGCCTGCCCGCGACTCTCAATGCCAGCGTGAATTCCATCGCGCCTAAGTCTGGTAACCGGAACCCGACGGAAGGTCCTCTCCGGTTCTCGTTCGCCGCCAATGCATCGTAATCCCACGCCAATATCAACCGCCTCTCGCCGTCGCCTCCAATCAAATAAGCTTCCATCCGTCCGGCAGGAACGGCGTCCGGACTATCGTTCAATACCCACAGCTCGGGCGCGAACCATTCGCCTTCCTTCCAATCGAACTTCTCGATCCGGGCGCTCGCCAGCACCGGTCTGCACGCGGACTGAACGGCATAATACGCCGGCTTAGGCCGGGCGGGCCAACTGACGATGCTGTTGTTCGCCGCGGCTGGCCAAGGCTCGTTGTAACACCAGTTCAATGCCATGGCGCATTTCGGCTTCTGGCGCCTCGATTCCTCGTAGATGCATTTATAACCTTCCGATTGCAGCCATTGCCCGTATGCTACGACTTGCTCCAACGTCTCGTAAGCGCCGAAGTAATACGCAAGTTGATCGGACATTAACCACATATTGTCGGCAAGCGCGTTGAACGCATGATGGCTTTCCCACGACGTCCCCCGCTTCGGCGGGAACAGCTCGTCCGGCGGAATGAAGCTCTTCAACGCCTCGACCGATGCCGGCCCCGGCACGCCGAATTCCGTATAAGCCGTATTGCTCGCGCGCCTCATCGCTTGGAACACGTCTTCCCCGGTTTCATACCGGAACATGTAATGGCCGTGACCCATCCCGTCGAGCGGCGATGTCATGATGAACGGCGTCGCGGGGTCGAGTTGATAACAGTTCATATTCAGTAACCTGAGCGGAAGCGATTGATCGGTCATCCCCGACCAGGAGTTGAACAATTCGTTGCCGCCGCACCAGAGCACGACGGACGCATGCTTGCGCAGCCGGACGATGATCGAACGCGACTCTTGATCCAGCACCTTCAAGTACGCCGGCGAGTCCGGATAGAGGTTGCACGCGAGAGGGAATTCCTGCCACACCATGAGGCCCATCTCGTCGCAATAGTCGAAGAACGCTTCTTTATTGACGATGCCGCCTCCCCATACCCGCAGCAGGTTCATATTCGCGTCTTTGGCCAACTCCAACAGCGTGCGGTAATCGTCCGCGGTAATGTTACCGGGGAAAATATTCGGATTCACCCAGTTCGTCCCTTTGCCGAATACTCGCCGTCCGTTCACTTCCAGCGTAATAGGAGGATGGCTGCGGCTTTTCGGGAAAGTGGAGGGCTCTTGCCACGCGCCTTCGTGCATCACCAGCTTTATGCTGCGGAAGCCGATCGTTTGCCGATGAACGACAGGTTGCGACGAACTTCCCGCGGCTTGGAATACGACTTCGGAGACGTATAGCGGCTGCGCCCCTTGGTCATGGGGCCACCACAGCCGCGGCTGGTCGACCGACACATCCAATGAGCAGCTTCCCCCGTTAACGGCGCAACGATGGCGGATAATCGCCTGACCATCCGGATCCGATAACGTCCATACGAGATCGCCCTCGGCCAGGCGGTTGAAGTCGACCTTTAGTTGAACGTCGGCCCTGTCATACGTCTCGTTAAGCGAATACAGCGCGTCGGACGATACGATGTGCGCTTCGGGTCTAAGCTCGATGTAAGTCTCGTCCCAGATTCCGAGCGGGATCAGCCTCGGGTGCCAATCCCAGCCGTAGCTCACGGCGGGTTTGCAGGACTGGTCCGCTTGCGATCGGCTGACGGGCGCGTCCGCCCGCTTCGGAGCCGGATCGATGACGATTTCCATTCGGCTTCCTTCTCTGCAACGCTCGGTGATATCCAGCCTTACGGTAGTGAACATCCCCTCCTGACGATGAAGCTCGGTACCGTCCAAGAAGATGCGGAAGCGATAATCGATCCCATGGGAAACGAAGATCAACCGTTCGCCGGCTGGCATTGCGGGTAGGCGCAGCTCGGCGCGATACGTCCAGAACTTATCCTCTATCCACCCATACTGCCGCCAATTCTCGCCGTACGTATGGTCGCCCCAGCCTTCCGCCTTGGCCCAATCCAATTGCACCGCGCCGGGAACGGTCGCGGGAACGAAGTGAGACGGCGCTTCGTCCGGGCGATCGCTCCAACCGACTTGCCACGCTATCGCGTATTTGTTATCCACGATGTTAATCCCTCCGATGATAGGCGTTAAGGTCGATATTCCGTTCCGTCCAATCCAAACAAAGCACCCAATCCTGACCTCTCCCGCTCGTTGGCGGCGCGAACGACCGGTCTTCCGCTCGATCGAATTCTCCAAGCGCGATGAACGCCCCCGTACGAGGACAGAACCACGATGCACGCAACCGCGTACCGGCCAATTTCCCCGTCGCCGCGCGTATAGCCAGACCGTTCGGGGAGTAGATCCATCCGTAGTTCGCGCCTCTTGTCGCCACCATATAGTTGGAGCCCGATGCGTTTCCCGCGATTAACTCTTGATCCGGCATGCGGCCGACCGTATCCCGCGATTCCATTAACGAGCGCAAATGGCGCATCTGCTCGGCTCCCGGGCGCCGTAACGCCGTCTTCCAATCCATGATGAAGAAGGCACCCGGCTCTTCGAACGCCACGGAGGCGTATGCGCCGTCGCTCATCGACCAGACCGAATGGTGGCCGTACGTGTGCCCGAACGCTCCGGCGAATACGGCGTAATAGGCCGCCTTGCGCACGTCGGCTTCGTCGAAATACCCGTTGTCGGCTTGGAATCCCCGCGGGATATCTTCGTAGCAGGGCTCTGCGTCCAGCGTCGGCTTGACGGGCAATCTGGCATAGTCGGATTCAACAAGCTTGTAATTCGTCCGCTCGCCGATATCGTGGGAGGATTGAATCATATTGAAGTCGAGCCAAGGCTCGTCATGAACGTACAGCGAGGAAGAGATGCCGCCGCTCGGGTGGAACGTCATCAGGTGCTTGCCGTTATCCCCGTCCTTCAGCCCTTGCGCCATGCGTCCGACGATGTCGAAGTGTCTTCGGGTATGAAGCGGGCGATCCCCTCCGAGCACCCAGACGACGTTCGGTTGATCCCGATACCGCGTGCCCAGCCACCGGCCGTACGCGTACGCGTTGTCCGGCGTGAAGATCTCGGGTCCCTTGCCCCATAGCCGATTGAACTTATCTCCCCACGTCGGCAGCAACGCGATATAGATGCCTAGTTCCCCGGCTAGCCGGATAATATAGTCCGCATGGTCCCAATAGGAATACTCGCCGTCATCGTCCGGATTCGCGGGATCGATCCGACCGTCCGCTTCGATGGCGAGAGGCTTGCTGCCGTAGGCGTTGCCCGTCGTCGCTCCTTCGAATTCCGCCAAGAGGACGGCTTGGATCACGTTGAACGATTGGGCTGCCCGAACGCGCAAATATTGTTCGGCGTCCTCCCGGTTCAACTTGTGGAATAGCTCCCACGCGGTATCCCCTAGCCAGAAGAAAGGGGTTCCGTCTTCCTTCGTCAACAGGCGTCCGGCAGCGTCGACCCTTAACGGCTGAATGCCTCCGCTCATGTGCCGTTCCCTCCCCCGTGAAGCACGCGTACGAAATAATCTTCCTTGCCCACCTGGCCGCCCTTCAACGCCAATTCGATGCCGTCGAACCTCGCGTCCTCCGAATAACCGCGACAGAGCGGCCCTCCCGGCGCGATCGGCGCCGCGCATTCCAGCGCGTAAATGCCGAGCTCGCGCATAACGTACCCCGACGTGTCTCCTCCTGCGACGACGAACCGATCGACCCCGCCGATCGAGACGACCTCTCTCGTCAGCCGTCCCAGCTGCTCGCCGATCAGCTTGCCGGTGTCCGTAGGAGACGCTCCCGCGCGCTTCAGTTGTTGCCGCGTTGCCGCGATGGCCGCATCGCCTACGCCCATGGCCGAATACAGCAGAGGACTTCTGCCCTGCCGCAGCCATTCGGTTGCGCATGCGATCAATCTGCGCCGCTCCTCGTTCGCTTCGACCGGATCCAATAGCTTCGCCGCATCGACCGGTACATCCGCGAAGCCATACGCGATCGCATGACGGATCTGCGCTTCCGTTACCGGAGAGCAACTTCCCGATACCGCGAGCACGCGATCGACTTTACCCGCCGGCCTAGGAATCGCTTCGTCCGGCGACGTTATCCCCGCCTCCCGCCAATGCGCAACGAGCGCGTATTCGACGCCCGATGAACCGACGACGAACCGATTGCCGGCATTTGCCGCGCCTTCCCAGATGAGCTCGCCCGCGCGGTTCAATCTCTCTTCGTCCATGACGTCGTAGAGCAGCATATCGGGACGATCCGCCATCCGCGCCGCGAGGCGTTCCCTTACGAGACTCCCGTCTCCCGTCAGATCGAGAATATCCATGAGACCGATCGTTCTGTCCGTTTGCCTCGACAGCAGCAGGCGCAGATCGGATTCATCCATCGGGGTTACCGGATGGCGCATCATCGTCGGATGTCGGTCCAGCCGATAGATCTCGTCTCCGAACGCCGCGTAGTGATGGCCGAATAGCGTATACCGACGAAGCTGCGGGACGCCGACGAGGAGCGGAACGCAGCCTTGCTCCCCGAATACGGCGCCCGCCGTATCGACCGCGCGTCCGATGCTTCCGATTGCCGGGGAGGAATCGAACGTCGAGCATATTTTGTAATGGACGATCGTCGTCGGAATGTCCCGCATTCGCTCCAATACGGGCCGCAATTGCTGTTCTAGCGCTTCCGCCCCCAAGGAACGGCTGATTCCCGCAACGCCGTATGCCCGTAAGTTCGGGAATTGATCTAGCCGCTCTTGCGTCGGAGGCTCCAAGAAGAGCGCCGTCTTGACGCCGCCCCGCGTCAATGCCTCCATCGCGTCCGTAGAACCGGTGAAATCGTCGCCGTAGAAGGATAAGAGCAATTCGGTATTCCGACTGTTCCGGCTTCCCATTCCGTTACGCCTCCCCGTCCGCGGTCCGCGTTCGACCGAACTTCTCCAGCGCTCGGCGCAGCTCCGGATGCGATTGCGCGTATGCCGCCGCATCGATTCCGTTCATGGCCGCTTCCCATGCTTGCTTCATGCTGACAACCCCGGCGGCAGGACCGTCCGGATGCGCCATAATGCCGCCGCCGGCAACGTTGAGCAGATCGGAAGTTCCGAGCGATCGGAACGTTAGCTCCGCCTTTGCCGCCGACTGTCCGGACGACAGGACCGGAACGGCCTCGTAACCGCCGAACAGCGGCTTCCGCATCGCCTGAACGGAATGAATGACGGACTCGTTGCTCTCGTAGAACTTGCTGTCGAGCGCGTTAACGTGCAGATGGTCCGCTCCGGCCAATCGGCACAGCTTCTGATAGGCGGGGAACGCGATGCCTAGCAACGGGAATCGGGTCATCATACCCCATTGATTCCGGTGGCCGTGGATCGGAAGCTGGCTGTAACGGTTCAAGTAGGTCAACCCCGCCAAGCCGATGCTTTGGATGCTGACCATGACGCACGTTCCTCCGGCTTCCAGCACCAGGTCGTGGCGACGGCGAAGCTCGTCGATCTCTCCGGTAATATTGAACGCGTACATCGTCTTGCGCCCGGTACGATCGGCCGCCCGCTCGATCTCTTCCATGACGGCCCTCACCTTGAGGTCGAACGGGGCGAACGTCGGATCGGCGTTCAGCTCGTCGTCCTTGACGAAGTCCAGCCCCGCTTCCGCCAGCCCTCTGACCGTCAAGCGAAGTTCATCGATGGTTAAGCCGACGCTCGGCTTCACGATCGTGCCGATGATCGGCCTGCCGTATACGCCGGCTAGCTTGCGCGTCCCTTCCATTCCGAACTTCGGTCCCGGGTAGACGCGGGAGAACGGTTCGGGAAGCTCCAGTTCCATCAATCGCACGCCGGACAGCTCCCGTAATTCATACAAGTTGCCGGCTACCGCGGCCATTACGTTCGGAATAGAAGGGCCGAAGTTATGAAGGGGATAATCAAGCACCACTTCGCATCGGCTATAGTCTCCGTTATGTCCCTTAGGCGTCGCCGCTCCCGGCAACGCGGGGCGCTTGACGACCTCGGTTACCCGAACGGAGACGATCGCGGCCGCGCTGCGCGCCTTCACTTCGTCCGTCTCGCCGGGAACCGATACGAACGTGCCGGTCGATTGCTCCCCCGCCATCACTTGCGCCGCATGCCAAGGATCGAACGCAGTCTCGATCATGTACGTCGCTCTAACGTACGGCCTCGTCTCTTGTTCTCGTTCGTCCATTCGAACGACCTCCTCCTCAGGCGCGCTAGTCGTGCGCCCGCAATTCGCGTTCGATCGGCAGCTCGCCGGTCAGCTTCGCGATCAACAGCTCGGCCGTGCAAGCAATGTCGCCGTACGTGTTGACGATCGTGTCGATCGCCGCTTCGTACTCCTTATGGACGAACGGGTGATGATGCGCGACGAATACGACCTTCGTGCCCAGCTTCATCCAGCCGCCCATCATGTTCCGCGCGACTTCGTCGTGCAGCCGGACGACGTTCAGGCCGTAGCTAAGCTCGCTGCCGATAGAACAGAGGATCAGATCGTACGCATGGTCGACGGCCGCCTCGAACAACCGGTCCGGCCCGGGATCGATCCACTGATCGACATGCCCGCAGCGCTCGCGGAGCGCGGACAATATTCTCGCGTACATGTCTCCGTAACGATCGGAGCCGTTCATCGCTACCGCATGCAGCACGCGGCTCCGCTTATCCAGGGCGACGGGAATCAAGCTTCCGCGATCGCGAACGACCGTAATGGCCGCATCCGCGACCCGGCTGGCGACGGACTCCGAATACGTCCGATCTATCGGTTCGATCGTCCGGTCCTGCCCGGACGTCAGTCCGAACTGTTCCTTCAACGCGACGACTCGGCAAGCGCGATCCCTGAGCGCTTCCAGCGTTAACCGGCCGTTCGCAAGCCTCGCTTCCATCTCGCGGTAGAACCGCTCGTCGATGCGGGGAAACAGCAGCATGTCGCAGCCGTTCTCGAGCGTCGCCGCGCAGGCGTCGTAATAATTCATATAGCCGACCGCCCCTCCCATCTCGACCGCGTCCGAGACGATGAGCCCTTCGAAACCGAGCTCTCCCCGAAGCAAGTCCAGCAGCAGCCGCTTGGATAAGGTCGCCGGAGGATAAAGCCCGCGATCGTCGGCCTCGTCGTAAGCAGGCAGCGCGATATGCCCCGGCATGACGGCCATCGCTCCCCCGTCGATCAACGTCTTGAACACCCGTCCCGGCCCTGCATGCCAATCTTCCATGCCGAGCGGATTGATAGGCGTGGTCAAGTGCTGATCCCAGGAGGCGAACCCGTCTCCCGGAAAATGCTTGATCGTCGCCATCATGCCGTTGTCCTGCAGCCCGCGAATATACGCGCCCGCCATCTTCTCGGCATATGCCGGCGTATGGCCGGGACTTCGCGACGAGACGACGGGACTGTCCGGGTCGATCGCCAAATCCGCGACAGGAGAGAACGTCCAGTTATAGCCGATCTCTCCGGCTTCCGACGCCGCGATTCGGCCGACCTCGTAGACAAGCTCCTCGGATCCCGTCTGACTGACGCCCATGAAGGTCGGGAATTTAGATGCGCCGAGAATCATATCTCCCGGACCGCTCTCCAAGTCGCTGACGATGAACGGCGGCATGTCGCAAGCCGCCTTGAACCGCGCGATCTGGCCGTCCAGCTTCCCGCGTTCTTCCGGATGGAAGAACATCGCGCCGTATTCGCGTAATTCCGCAACCTCCGCCCGTCTCCAAGTCGGACAACAGACTTGATTAAGCAATCTTCGGAAGTCCCAGCCTTCGACGGTTCGTCTGATTTCATCCGTAATCCTGATTCGATACTTCATCGTTATGCCTCCGTCTCCGCAACCGGAAAGCCAAGGAGCCAAAGCCTCGTCGGCTTTGGCTCCTCGCCCGTTCGTCTATTGCGCTATGATTAATCTTGCAGGCCGTTCGCTTTTCTTGCCGCCGAATAGTTCTCTTGATAGAACTTGGTCACGTCGTCCGCGCCGGCTTTCTTGAACGCTTCGAGCGCCTCTTGCTTGATGTCCGCGAACGATTCGTCCGATTTAGCCAGAATGAGCTTCGCCGCGTAACGCATGCCCAGTTCCTTCAGGTCCGCGTCCTTCTTCTTCAGATCGTCCGTCAAGTTAGGCGACACGATCGTATTGTTCAGGATGACCTGCTCCTCGGACATTCCTTTGAACAACGTGGTGAAATTGGTCAACTTGCCTTCCGCTTCCTGCTTCACGAATACTTCGCCCGGCGAGGTTACGCCGTAGAATTCGCTGAAGTCCTTCTGCAGCTCGTTCGTTCCCTTGGCAAGCGCGTCGGCCGAGGTGAACAGGTCCACCGGAACGCCGTCGGCCGGATTCAAGACGCTCGAGCCGAGTCCCATCAAGTTAATGTCGAGCGCGATCCCCGTCGCTTCCCACTCCGGACCGCCCTTGGTTTTCAAGGCGAGCGTGGAATCCTTAAGAATCGGTTTGCCGTCCACCAAATCCCAATGAACGCCTTCGACGCCGCTGTACATCGTTCTTGCGCCTTCATAGGAGTAGAGGTAGTTCAGGAATTCCATCGCTTTGTCGGCGTGCTTCGAGCTCTTGGAGATGCTGTACGTCTTGTCCGTCCAGCCGATCGGCTTGACTTCGCCGAACCATGCATGGTTGCCGGCAGGAATAACCATGTAACCTTGACGCTCCGCGGCATGCTTCTGATTGAATTCGCCCGCCGTCCAGTCGGCCGGCGTGATGACGATCTGGCCGGCGGCCGTCTTGGCCGTGTAATCGTCGAACTTCATCGTCAGGCTGTCCGGATCGAGCAATCCGCGGCGATTGGCTTTGTTATAGAAGTCCATCCCCATCCAGTAGCTGGACTTCTCGTCGGTTAACAAGTTGATGAATTGTTTATCCAACGCGCCTTTGATCATCGTCTCCGTATTGGCGCCCGTCTGTCCCGTCAGGAACGTGAACGGATAGATATACGGCCACAAGCCCCAATCCTGGAACATGGAAACCCCGTACACCTTCTTGCCTTCGGCCGTCGTCGGGTGTTTCTTCACGATTTCGTCCAACACGTTGAGAAGATCATCGGCGGTCTTGATCGCCGGAGCGCCGATCTCCTTGTAATAATCCCAACGGATCGCCGGGCCGATCGTAAGCGGCGCAACCGTCGTGCTAGGTTGGGATTGCACTTGCGGAGGCAAGAAGTAGAGCTTGCCCGTGTTCTGGCTCCAGTTCTTCTTACTGTAATCCACGACCGTAGGAACGTTCGCCGTAATGTCTTGGCCGTACTGAGCCAGAAGGTCGTCCATCGGCACGATAAGATTGCCTTCGATCAATTGCTTGCCGTATTTGGTAGGATCGGCGCGCACGATATCCGGCAAGTCCCCGCCGGCCATCAAGACGTTGAATTTGTTGTCGTCGGCTTCGACGTATTCGATCTTGACGCCGATCTTCTTGGCGATCTCTTGCGCGATCGCGCTATCCAAGTGATTGTTCCAGATCGTTCCGGTTTGGACGACGACCAGCCGCAACGTAACCGCATCGGCGGATTTATCGACTTCTTGCGATCCCGAATCACTGGCGGAAGCGGCAGGCGTCGTGCTTGCGCTCGGGCTAGGGGATGCTTCGTTATTATTGTTGTTGCCGCCGGAGCAAGCCGTCAGCGCGGCGCTCATCGCGAGCGTTGCCGCCGCGACGGATAATGCCAATCTTCTTTTTATCAAGTGGATTGAACCTCCCTGAAAGTACGAGTATTGGATGATCTATAATTATCGAAGGATGTCGGCCCAGGCCTTGACCGAATGCCCCCGGATAATCCGATGAACGATCGCCGCGTTATCCTTTCACGGCGCCAAGCATAATGCCCTTCACGAAGAAACGTTGCAGGAACGGGTAGACGAGCACGATCGGCAGCGTGACGAGCATCGTGATCGTCATGCGGATCGATTGCGGCGTCATGACCATCGTTGCCCCTTGCCGCGTTAATTCGTCGGCGGTCATCCTAGCCAGATTCTGCGACTGGTTGAGCATGTTGTACAGCACGAGCTGCAACGTCTGCAGATCCGGATCCTCGATCAAGAAGAAGTTGTCGAACCACGTGTTCCATTGCCCGACCGCGGCGAACACGGCGATCGTCGCGACGATCGGCATCGACAACGGGAAGATGATTCTCGCGAATATCGTAAGGTAACCCGCGCCGTCGATCTTCGCCGATTCCTCGAGCGAAGCGGGCAGCTGTTCGATATACGTTTTGATTAGAATAACGAAGAATCCGACCAACGCGCTAGGCACGATGTAGAGCAGGAAGTTATTTTGCAAGCCGTACGCCTTCATCGTCAAATACCAGGGGATGAACCCGGCATTGAAGTACATCGTGACGAGCACGAACCGATAGATGACTTTACGGAACGGAAGCTCTTGCTTCGTGATCAGATAGGCGAAGAACGTGCAGCAGAGGACGGTCAGCGCCGTTCCGATAACGGTACGGAGCAAGGAAATCAGCGCCGCGTGCGACAATCCCCGAAGATGCATCGCGACGTCGTAACTCTTCAACGAGAAGCCCGCCGGCCACAAGTAGACGCCGTGCACTTGGGCTTGGTAGGAATCGCTGATCGAATAGATGAAGATGTAGTAAAAAGGATAGATCGTCACGATAATCAGCAGCGATAACAACAAGTAATTGACGACGATGAACAACGCGTCCGGCCAATTGATCGCCTTCTTGGTCATAGGAATTCCTCCTGCGTAGTTTCGGACATGCGGTTCGGCAGCGGCTAGATGATGCTCTCTCCGCGAATCTTCTTCGAAAGACGGTTAACGGAGAACAAGAGGATGATGCTGATTACCGTCTTGAATATGCCGACCGCGGTCGAATAGGAATAGTCCCGCATGACAAGACCGAGCCGATAGACGTACAGATCGAGCACTTCGATGCGATCGGCGACGAGCATGTTGTTGAAGACGAGATACTGCTCGAATCCTGCCGACAGCAGGTTGCTGATCGATAAGAGGAGCAGGACGAGGAACGTCGGCATGATGCTCGGAATCGTAATATGCCAGATGCAGCGGAATCTTCCCGCCCCGTCGACTTTCGCCGCGTCGTACTGCTCGCCGTCGATGCCGACGATCGCCGCCAAGTAGATGATCGAGCTCCACCCGACCGTCTTCCATAGCAACAGTCCGGTTTGAATGCTCCATACATGGTCGGGATTGCCCAACACGTTGACGGCCGCGTCGCTGAAGCCGAGCTTATGCAGAACCTGGTTGACGGCTCCCTCCGTGCTGAACATGCTGAACGCGAGCGAGAATACGATAATCCAGCTAATATAGTTAGGCAGAGTGGACGTCGTTTGCACGAGCTTCTTGAACCAACCGCTCTTCACTTCGGAGATCAAGATCGCCAGAATGAGCGGTATCGGCGCGGTCATGATCGATAGGAAGCTGAGCGCGATCGTATTCGTAAGAACGCGGACGATATTGGGATCGTCGAATATTGCCGCGAATTTGGCCAACCCCGTGAATTCGGTATCGCTCAGCGGAATGCCCGGCTGGTAATCGAAGAACGCGTAGATCCATCCGAAGAGAGGCACGTAGCTGAACGCGAAGGCGAAGAGCACGAACGGCGTCGCCATCAGGAGCAGCTTCCAGCCGTCGCTATGGATTCTCTTCTTCTTCGTCGCGATTGCCGCATGCCGGTTCGCTTCAATGGCTGTCCCCATCTGAATTCCTCCTTGTCTTCCTGTTGTACTCCCATCTTAACCTTGCGGGATTGCCATCAGAATGAACGATACGCGGAGGAAATTGAACAATATAAGGAACAAGGCAGCCCTATGGCTGCCTTCTTCGTACGTAGCTTGAACGATATTGCGATTTAGTTGAACGCGATCCGACAACCGTTCAAGCTTGCGCCGGCAACCGAAGGACGACCGTCGCGCCTTTCGCGACCGGAACGAATTGAATGCCGTACTCGTCGCCGTAATACAACCGAATTCGCTTGTTCACGTTCTGCAGGCCGATGCCGTTGCCGCTGCCCGTCCGCTCGATCTCGAAGCCTTCCCGGAGCCGATCGTTCATCTCTTCGAGCTGGTCGGTTTGAATGCCCGCTCCCGTATCCGAGACGACGATGACCAGAAGATCCGCTTCCCGTCTCGCGCTGATCTTGATCGTAACGACTCGATCTTCCGAATGGCTTCCTGATGCGATCGCGTTCTCGACGAGCGGCTGCAGGATGAATCTAGGCACGGTGTCGTCCAGCGCATCCTCGTCCGCCTCCACTTCGTAAGCGACGCCGTCGTTGAACCGCAAATTGATGATTTTGACGTAGTTGTCCAAGTAGCTTAACTCGTCCCTGAGCGAACACATCGTGTTCTTGTTCGTGTACGCCGCGCGCAGGATATTGCCTAGCGCAACGATGCTGTTGACGATGTTATCGGCCTTGATATCCGAGGCCATCCATCGGACCATGTTCAACGTGTTATAGAGGAAATGGGGATTGATCTGGTATTGAAGCGCTTCGATCTCCAGAATCCGCTTCTGCTCTTGGATTTCGTTATTCTTATCGATCAAGTCGACCATGCTCAGCGACATATCGTTGAATCGGCGAATGACCGTTCCGATCTCGTTGTTCGGCACCTCGCGAATAGTGATGCCCAGCTCCCCTCCGCTCATCTCTCTCATCATGACCGACAGCCGGTGCATCGGCTTCAGCATTTTGCGCAGCCAGAAGTAAGAGATCGCGAACATCATGAGCACGCTGACCAGGAATACGAGCACGAGCAGCCTTTGAACCTTGTAAATTTGATGCGAATATTGGCTAAGCGGAACTTCCTTCATCAGGTACCAGTCGCTGTCTTGCAGCTTGTAGTAGACCAATTGGACTTGACTGCCGTCTCGGGTAACGTCATGGCTGCCGTATGAAGCTCCGTTGTCCGGCATGAACGGCGAATCCGTCCCGACTCTCTCGGGACGTCCCGCGGAGATCACCCGGCCGTCGCCGTCCACGATATACATGTCGCCGCTGTTCGCCTCCGAATCGTTGGCGTAAATCGTGCTTAAATATCTTTCGTCGATATTGAAAATCAGCACGCCTCCGGCGCTCGGACGCAAAGTTGCGCGTACGGTCCTCATCATGCTGATCAGATTGCCGTCCGAGCCCCCGGTTTTGTAGGGGTTGTAGAAGGAATACGGAACTCCGCCGTTCACCGTCAATAGCGGAGAAGCCTCCTGCGCGCGCCGATATGCTTCCGATGCGATAAAAGCGTCGTCCCAACTTTGTTCCGAATGGACGAGCGTCGACTTGACGTTGCCTCCGATCGCGCCTGTCTGTTCGGAGAAGAAGTAGATGGAATGGATGTAGGTATAATTGCCGATATACGTCTCGATTCTGTTCAGCAGGTTGCTTTTGTACGTTACGAACTCGTAATCGTTAGGGTCGTCCTGGCTCGTCAATAACGATTGAATGCTGTTATCGAGCTTAAGGAGATTCGATAATCGGTCGATATCGCTCGCCACCGCATGAATATTATGGTCGAGCTGCTGGAACTGCTGATGGAGCGTCTTCTCGTTCTGCTCCTTGATCATATCGAGCATGAACGAATACAAGGCATAGGAAGCGGCCGCGAGGACGAGAAGGGAGATAATCATGACGGAGACGATCAACTGCGTGCCGAGACTCTGAAACCTGCCCTTCAGCTTCACGAATGCACGCTCCCGTCCGACAGCCGTTGTTTTCTGAATTCGTTCGGGTTGAGACCGGTAATCTTCTTGAACACCTTGCTGAAATACGTGTATTCCGGCGAGAATCCGACTTCTACGGCGATATCGTACGATTTGATCTGCGTCATCAGAAGCAGCTCTTTGGCTCGCTCTACCCGGTAGCTGTTCAAGTAATCGACGAACGTCATGCCGAATTCCTTCTTGAACAAGTTGCTTAAATAGCCGAAGCTCAAATTCACGTGCGCCGCCACCGTTTGCAAGCTGATGTTATCTTTATAGTGAAGCTTGATGTAATGGATCGCCTTCGTGATCTCGCTGCTCATCTGCATTCTGTTCTTCATCTCTTCCGCAAGCTCCGCGATGTGCGCTTCAAGAAGCTCCAGCATCTCCGGAAGCGTATCGCATTGCTCCAATCGGTCCGTGATATTGAACAGAAGCGTGCGCTCGTTGCGGCCGTAGTCGTACAGGCTCGTATGAATCCATTGGACGAGCTGGTAGAGCGTGATCTCCAGCGCCTTTCTCTCGCCTTGCAATCCGGACGCGAATGCCTCCAGCAGCTTCTCGAACGTCGTTACGCCTTGGGAAGGCAACCATTGCCGGAACGGTTCGTACTTGCGGATGCGTTCCAATACGACGAGAATCGCGGTCATGTCCACCGGCTCTCCCGCCGCGTGGATCTTGCCGCCTCCCGCGAGAAATTTGCGGGTTAACGCCCGTTGCGATTCCGCGTACATCCGGGGCAGCGTCGAATAGCCGTTGCGGATACCGCTGACCCCGAACGACAAGGAACCGTTATAGAACGAGCGCATGACCTCTTGCACGTGCATGAGCAGCCGATGCGTTTGCTGCCGGATCGCGTTCTCCGACGCGATATCCTCGAACTGCAGCAAGAGCAAATACTTTTGCTCGTCCAACGATACCGCTTCTCCCCGTTTGCCGTCGGACAGTATTTCCTCGAGGATGTTCATCATCGTCATTTTGACGAGGTGGCCGTGCTCGTCCTTGAACTTCTTCCGGATTTGCTCCAGCCGATCGATCTCCATGATGCAGACGACCATGCGTACGGGAGACAGCTTCAGATCGTTCTGCTCGACGAACCTTGCGAATTCGTCCTCCGTGTAGATGCTGTAGAAGACGTAATCTTTAATGATCTTCTCCGTCATCAATAGCAGGTTCGCGGTAGCGCGAACGGGTTCCTCGCGGGAGTGCTGCTTGTTCTCCTGAACCCTCAGTTCCTCGGCAACGCCGCGCAGCACCCCGTCGATCTCCTCCGAGGTCATCGTCAGCTTCAGAATATAGTTGGATACGCCGAGCGACATCGCCTTGCGCACGAGCTCGAACTCTTCCAGGCAAGACAAGACGACGAGGCGCGTCGCCTTGTCTTGCTCCCGGATGTTGGCGATCAGCGTCATCCCGTCCATCCTCGGCATGCGAATGTCCGTAATGATGAGGTCCGGACGCTCTCTCCTGTACAGCTCCCATGCCGCTTGTCCGTCCGGCAAGTCCGCGATGACTTCCATATCGTATTTGGACCATTCCACGGAATTTCGGATGCCGATCCGAACCAGCATCTCGTCCTCGACGATCATCACTTTATACATGGCCCGCAACTCCTTCTAGATCTCCAGAACGACTTGCTCCTCTTCGATGCCCCACTTGACGAAATGCCAATCGCCGGATAGCGTTCGCTCCGGCGCATCCGCCCGATCGGCGAAGTTCTTGTTGCCTTTATATTGATCCGGACTCGTTAGATGCCTATCCCCGTCGATATGCCGATGCGGTCCGTAGACGTTATAGCCGCTTGGAACGATCGTAACCGATATGTCTTGCGCGCCCTTGCGGAGTCCTTCCGGGATGTCGATGCTCCAGACCGGGCCCCAATGCCAGCCAAGCTCCGTATCCCCGATCCGGACGTTGATCGCGGACGCTTGGACTCCGAATAACTTCAACCTCGCCTTGCGTAAGTCCTTCTCGACGGCGATCGTCTTCTTCAAGATGACCGGTCGTCCCGCGAACGGATAACCGGACGCGATCATATCGGATGGCTGAGGGACTTGCGACGCCGTTACCTTGAACGGACCGCTCGTCATCCGTTGACGTTCGTCCTTCTCCGCGTAGGGGGATAGACTGGCGACCGCGAATTCGCCTCGTATCCATGCCGCCGGACAAGCTTCCCCGCCGGCCGCGGGCACGGCTCGGATAAGGAGCCGCTCTCCGGCATTCCTCGCGATCTCATCCGGAATATCCGCGACGTATCCTTCATCCCGGCGGTAGAAGGTTAGGCGTTGCCCATTGACGGAGCATTCTTCGACCGGATCGAGCAAGAGCAGCGACAGCCCGGTTATTGATGCGCTCTCTTCGATCGCGACCTCGAACGTTAGAGACCCGTCGATTTGCTGCGCGAACGATATCGGCAGCCGATTATTCGCCGGCGCTTGGCTAATCCGCCAAGGCGTCTGTTCGGGCACGATTCGGATGCGAGGGTCTTCTTCGCTGATCGCGACTTCATCGTTGCTCGGCATCGCGTCCCGCCATTGCCCCGCTTCGAGCACCCGCACGCCCGACCGCCGCCATTCGTCCGCTAATGAATCGCTTATCCGGCAGCCTTCGGCGAGAATGACCGTTCCGTACGTCCGGAAACCGATATGGATGGCCCCGTCCGACAGTCGGCCTTCCTCCTCGATCGCTCTCTCTTCCGTCAATTCGTAATGGATGCCCGCCTCGAAGCACGCATCGACGAGTCGAAGCAAGGATAGGCTCAAGCGGCCGCCGAAGGAATCGGGCACATTGGATCCGTCATGCTCGTTCAACTCCATCGCTTCTTCGGGGATGAACGCGGCCATCGTTCCTCTCGTCGGGACGACGATGAGCGCATCCGGCTCCGCTCGGAGATCCGGCAATTCCCTCGCCTTCATCCTAACGGATTGAAGCACGGAAGGGAATGCGTCTTTCCATGTCAAATGGCAAGGCATCGACGGCGGCCAATCTTGCATCGCCTGCGTCTTCAGCCTGAATTGATTGAGATGAAGCACGAATTGATCGATTCCGTGACCGGCCAACCACAACGCGTACCGCTCGAATGATTCCGGCGTAATTCCCCAGCCGCTCCCTCCCATCGCCTCGGCCAAGCAGCCTTTCCTTCCTTGCTGCACGGCAACTGAATGGGCGATCCGAGGATAGAAGTGATTGCCCGGATAACGTTCGAGCGCGTCGACCGCGGGGGTCTCTACTCCTTGCAATACTTGAAAGCACGAGCCGCTATAGGACAACTGAAAGTAGGGATGCTCCTCCGCTTTGACATGCGCCGTGAACCGTTTGCCGTGCTTCGCGCACCAGTCTTCGATCGGCCGATAGAACCCTTCGACCAGCATATCCGTCAGCAGCTCCCAGAAGCGGATGCGGACTCGCTCGTATCCCTCGTCATCCGCGAATAATAGAGGCAGCAACGGCATTAGCTCTTCCCCGTGCCGCTCCCGGTAACGTTCCGGCAATCGGTCATCCCACGGCACGGCGCCATGCTGCAGCGCCACGCCGTGACCGTCGAGGAAGGCCACCTCGTCCGAGAAAAATCCTTCGACGTAGGCGAACGCTTCCGGCTTCAAGCCTTTGCGGTAGCCTTCGTGCGTAATCTCGATGAACGTCTTCGTCGCTTCGATATCGAGCGAGGATATAGCGGTCCAGCTATCGACAAGGAGTTCGTAGCGGCCGTCCGGCATGCGCGTTCGGCGGAGCGACCGGCAAGTAGAGCCGGCGTGCTTCTCCAGCACCTGGCCTCCGGCCGTACCGGAAGGCCAGCCGTTCTCGTCGTACAGCCAGAAGATCATGCCCGTGCGCTTCGCATGGAGGATGAGCTCGGAGACGATCGCCAAATAGGGCTCGCCCATATAGACGGGCTCGTTCGTATAGTAGCGCGGATGGAACACGACGCCGTCCAAACCCGCCGCGCGCAATTCGTCCATCTGCGACGTAAGCGCCGTCAAATCAAGCGCGTCGTTAATCGACCAGAAGCTTAGAAACGTGAGATTGTTCATCGATGCCATCGCCCTTCGCCGAAAGTACGAAACTGCCGTCCGGACGACGGCGTCGACCGGACAGCAGATCAGTATGCACGTATAAGCCTATCGTCAGTTCAATTTCGTTAACGTTACCGCGTCAATGAACGCGGTATGATCTCCCGTCGCCGCCGATCCGACGAATTTGATCGTATGCGCGCCGGATGCGGCGGCGAACGAATTCGTCGCGTAGGCGGCGAAAGCGCCGGAAGCCGGCGATAGGGTGCCGATCAAAGTCGTATCGTAATAAACGTTAACGGTCTGATCTCCGCCGTAGTTCGTTCGTTTGGCCGCTTGGACGGAGATTTGATACGTACCCGTCGCGAAAGCAACGGATTGGCTGATCTCGCCATGCGTGCCGTTCACGCTCTGGATGAAGGCGGTCTGCACGCCTTCCGGAGCGGCGGCCGCTCCGAACGCGCCTCCGTTCTTCTGCACGCCGGCCCGGGCATTGAACGTCCAGCCGTCCGTCGTCGGACCGTACGAATGGTTAGCCGTCGCCGGCGTCTCGAATCCGGCATTCTGAAGCGTCGTCGACTGTCCCGAGCCGCCCGGCTTGTAATAGCACTTCTTCGCGACGTTATAAGCCGGATCGCTGCCGAACGTCCCCGTCGTGCAAACCGCTCCGTTCGTGAACGTTCCGAATACGAAGGCTCCGTTCGCGCCGTAAGCGACGCTTGCCGTCCCGGTGAAGGCGCAAGTGCCGAACTCGTTCGCGCAGAACGTATAGCCGTCGATGCCGCCGGACGATCCGCTAGAGATCGTATACGACGCCGTCGCGATAGCCGAATCGCTCATGCCGCTCTTGCGCGCGATCGCCTTCAGCGTCGTCGTGGCGGACACTTGGACCGCTCCCGCGTACAACGCCGACGATGCCGTCGGAGCGCTGCCATCCGTCGTATAGCGGATTTCCGCCCCGGCCGTGGCGGTCGAGAGCGTTACCGATTGCGCCGAAGCGTACGTGCCCCCGGCGGGACTGAACGTCGGCGTAGCCGCGGTCTGCGCCGACTGGAGCTGATAGTAGCATTTCTTCGGCTGGTTGTACGCCGGATCGCTGCCGAAAGCGCCGGTCGAGCATACCGCGCTATTCGTGAACGTTCCGTATACGAAGGCGTTGTTCGAACCGTAAGCGACGCTTGCCGTCCCGCCGAACGTACACGTCCCGAACTCGTTCGCGCAATACGTATAGCCATCGGGTCCGCCCGCGGCACCGCCCGTAATCGTATACGCCGCCGTCGTGACGGCCGAGTCGCTCATTCCGGATTTGATCGCGATCGCTTTCAAAGTCGTCGTGGCCGCTACGTTGATCGCGCCCGCGTACAGCGCGGACGATGCCGTCGGCGTGCTGCCGTCCGTCGTATAGCGGATAGCCGCTCCGGCCGTCGCGGTCGATATCGTCACCGTCTGCGCCGAGCTATACGTTCCTCCCGCCGGACTGAACGTCGGCGCGGATACGATCTGCCCCGACTGCAGCTGGTAATAGCAAGCTTTGAACGTTCCGGATGCCGGATCGCCTCCGAACGCCGTCGCGTTGCACCCGACTTTCTTGGAGAACGTGCCGTATAAGTAGCTGCCGTTCGCGCCGAAAGCGACCGAAGCCGTTCCCGGGAAGTTGCACGTCTGCGTCTCCTGCGAACAGAATTCGTATCCGGCCGGTCCTGCCGATGGCGGCGTGATCCGGTAATAGACGGCTTTCTTCGCCGATTCGGCCAATCCCGATTTGAAGGCGACGGCCTTCAGCATCGTCGAGCTCGTTATGGTCACCGGTCCCGCGTACGCGGTCGACGACGCGGTCGGCGTGCTTCCGTCCGTCGTGTACCGGATCGTCGCTCCCGGCGTCGCCGTCGTGATCGCGATCGACTGGTTGCCCGTATAGGAGCCGCCCGCAAGGCTGAAGCTCGGTATTTCCGCGCGAGTCGACGTCGATTGCGGAGCGACCCGGATGAGCGCGATGCCGTAGCTGCCCGGATCCGCGACGCTCGCAGCTTTGACGGCGATCAACTTCTCTTCCGTAAGCGATGGGGCGGTATACGATCCGCCGCTCGTGATCGAGCCGTTGCCGCTGCCGATGACGCTCCAAGCGATTCCTCCGGTGCCATCCACCAGGTTAGCGTTAAGTTGCGCCGTAGCGCCGGCGGCAGCCGCAGTATTAGCTGGCGAAACCTGCACCTGAGTTTGCGCCGGCAAAGTCGTGTACACGATGACGTTGCGCGCCGAATCGATCGAGGCATCCGCGAAGGAAGTACCGGCCGCGAATTCCGCGGACTTGGCCGGCAGCATCGCGTTGGCCTCCGGAACGACCGAATCGTTGAACGTGAATTTACGGAACGTCTTGCCGATATTGACGCCGTTGAAGTTAAACGCGACGTTCCGGCCTTCGGTGCCCTCGTTCGTCTCCAGCACGACGGTATAATCGCCGCTTGCCGTCTTGAACGCCGCCGCGCGAAGGTCCGGCGATCCGGTATTCACGGCGATTACGGAGCTGTGCGCGGGAATGTATCTGGACAACAATCCCGCCTCGTAATATCTCAGGTTCGGGTTCTTCTCCACGACGAGCGAATCCCATAGCGTGTAGGTGCCGTTCGTATCCGTCGTTTCGTTCGGATCCTCGACCCAGACCCCGTTGAGCTGCCAGATCAGTCCGGCTTTAATGCCTTCGTTCGCCATCTTGATGATGAAGTTCGCGTATCCCGCATCCCAGCCGCTGTCGTAGCGGCCCGGGAATCCGAACTCCGACAAGATGACCGGCTTCGTGCCCGCGATGTTTTTCCGGGCGGAGATTTGACCGCTGAGTTCGCCGTAACCCCCGCCGTAGACGTGGAACGTGAACGCGTCGATGGCGCCGTCGACGTTGTCCTTCATGTATTGCGTCCATGTCGGATCGTTCCATTCTTCCGGCCCCCATATCTGGACCAGGTTGCGTCTTCCGTCCGCGGTCAGCTTGTTATGGACCTTCTGAACGATGTTCGCGTAGTAAGCCCGTTGCTCGCCCGGCGCCTCGAAATCCCAATAGCCGTTCGGCTCGTTGTAGAAGGTCAAATACTTGACGTTCGTATAGCTTCTGTTGACGACGAGCTCTTGCAGCAGCGCGGATGCGGATGCGGCGAAAGCGTCGACGTCCGCCGGAGCGCTCGTATCGGCCGGTACGCCCGGAATGCCGAACCAGCTCTGAATATCTCTGCCGACCTTCCAGCCGAAGTTCAGCTCGATTTCCGTACCCGCGCTTTTCAGGGCGTCGAGGTATTTGTAAAAGGCTTGCATCTTGACGCTGTTGAACGTATACGTTCCTTTCGTCGGCTCCATCCAGTCCGGCTGGAACCACACGCGGGCGACTTTCGGCTTGATCGTCTCGATCCGCTTGCGGTCCATTTCCCAATACGCTTCCTCGTACCCTTTCGAAACGTTGTTCGTCATGAGGCTGGTCGGGATTAGATTAACGCCTACTCCCAGAAAATCCGATTGCACGACTTGATTCGGATAAACGTTAACCGTATGGGACGTTGCGGCAGCGGCTTCGGGCGCGGCGGTGAACGCTTGGCCCAAGGCGGTCGTCGAGATCAGCAAGGCGAACACCGCGGAGCGAATCCGATTGTTCCATGTCCTCTTCATGACCGACTCTCCTTTGGATTGAAAATGCTGACGTACGGACTAGACAAGCCTACGATTGCATCATTGCCGCCCTCAATTCCCTCCTTCTCCGGGAAATGTCTTAAGTATATCGACCCGATTCGCCAAATGGATTGAATGATTCAACGATTTGATTGAAGTCGCGATAAATAAATCGGCCCGGTCGATCAGGCTTGACCGGGCCGATGAATCTACGCATGCAGGCTAGTTAACGGCGTTGTAAATCCGATAGAGGAGCACGGCCGCTTGCGCCCGGGTACTCGCGGCGTTCGGAGCGATCCGGTTTCCGTCGCCGAGTACGATGCCTTCGCTTACGAACGATACAAAGCTCGCTTCGGCATAAGCAGGAATATCGCTCGCATCCGCGAACTGCCCGAGAGGCGAGGCAGGAGCCGCCGCTAACTCGAATCCCGCCGCCTTCAACGCCCTTTCCGCGAGCACGATCATATCCGCCCGGGTAATCGGGGCAAGCGGAACGAATCTGCCGTTGCCCGTTCCCGCGGCGATGCCGAGACCTCGCGCCACGCGCACGGCCTCTTCGTAGTAAACGCCGGATCGAACGTCGGCGAAGCGTTCTCCCTGTTGCCCGCTTAACGATAACGCGCGGACGAGGAGAACGAGGAAGTCGGCTCGCGTCATTACGCCGTCCGGATCGAAGGAAGATTCGGAAACGCCGTTCACGATGCCCTTGGCCGTCAGTACGCCGACCGCATGGCCGGCCCATGGCACGGAAGCAAGATCCTCGAAGGACGACCGGACATAGGCAACCGAGTATACGCTGAAGTGGGTCGTCGTGAACGTGACCGTTCCCGTCGTCTCGTCATATCGGCCGCTCGGCACGGCAACGATATTGCCCTGACCGTCGATGTAGCGGACGACGATATGCTCCGGATCCTCTCCTTGAGCCGGCTTATAGGGAATGCTTACGGTTATCGGAGACGCGGGATCGTTCCATGCGATGGCGTTGCCGCCGGACCAGACGGACAAGTCGATAATCGGACGGTCGCCGATCTCGGCCTTCGCCCGGTCGCTAAGCTTGCCTCGATCCGCCTCGGCGATGCGGATCTCGATCGTCTTGCCGGGAAGCGCGGTGCGGTCGAACATGGACGCGGGGACGCCGATCGTTCCGATCGGGCTCGCGATTTCGATTCGCTTGAACGAGTCGTCTTGACCGAACGCCGATGCCGGCAACTCTATCGCATAACCTATCGATTGCTTGCTCGCCGGAATATCGAATGCAAGCACGCCGCCGTTCCCGTTCGAGCTGCCGTCGGCAAGCGCCCTGGCCCAAGCCGCTTCGTCGATCGCGAGCTTGCCGGGCGTCGCGGCAGGTGTCGTAACCGTAACGATCGTACCCGGATTTCCGTTATTCGGAGAAGCGGCGACTTGGAACGAGACCGAATACGTCCGGGTCGTCGTGCCGTCTTGCGCCGTTACCCGTACGGTCGCCGTGCTCGCGAGAGATTCGGCCTGCGTCGCGACGACCGTCGCGTTCGCGTCCTCCGCCTCCGCGCCAACGGTCGGAATCGCCGTAGTCCCCGCCGGCAGAACGACGGTATATGCCAACGTGTCGTTATCGAACGGATCGACGGATACGCCGTTAACGAGCAGGCGCGACAAGTAAGCATTATCGCTGACGATGCGATAGTCCGCCCTCGCTTCGGCGGAGACGTGGAATCCGTCCTTCGCGGCGATCGCCCTGACGGACGTGTTCGACGAGACGTTAATCGGCGACGTATACGGCGTCGATGCCGCGGTCGGCGCGCTGCCGTCCGTCGTGTATCGGATTTCCGCGTTCTCGGTTGCCGACGAGATCGTCACGGTCTGCGCCGCATCGAACGTTCCTCCTGCCGGGCTTAATACGGGCTTGACCGCGATCGGACCGGATACGGCTTGCACGTAGCATTTTTTGGCCGTGTTGAACGCCGGGTCGAGTCCTCCGAACGATTCCTTGACGCAAACCGCGGCGTCCGTGAAGACGTCATAGTAGAATGAACCGTTGGCGCCGTACGCGACAAGTCCGGTGCCGCTGAACGAACAAGTGCCGAATTCGTCGGCGCAATACGCATAATCGCCCGAACCGGCGACGATGGCGTAATTCGCGGCCGCTACCGCGGAGACGTTCATTCCCGGCTTGACGGCGAAAGCCTTCACCGTCATCGTCGACGCGACTTCGATCGGACCGCCGTATAACGCCGAAGAAGTCGTAGGTACGCTGCCGTCGGTCGTATAGTAGATCGCCGCGCCGTCGGTCGACGTTGTAATCGTCACGGACTTGGACGAGCCATAGATGCCGTCACCGAGATCGAATAAGGGCTTCGCCGCCGTCTCGCCGGTCAACGGCTTATAGTAGCAAGACTTGGCGACGTTCGGCGCCGGATCTTGCCCGTCGAACGAATCGGCGTAACAGAGGACGCCGTCCGTGAACGTTCCCGTCTTGAACGAGTCGTTCGCGCCGTACAGCACGGTTGCCGTTCCGGAGAATTGGCACATGCTCCATTCCCCCGAGCAGCGCGTGAATCCGTCCAGCAAATCGACTGCGTCGGCTATCGCGTACGCCGCCGTCGCCACGTTGGAATCGCTCATGCCGGATTTCATGGCGATCGCTTTGATCGTCTTCGCGGACGACACGGCGATCGGTCCGCCGTATAGCGCCGACGATGCGTTCGGTTCGCTGCCGTCCGTCGTGTAGCGGATTTCCGCGTTATCCGTATCCGAATGGATCGTCACCGATTGCTCGGAATCGTAGCTGCCGCCCGGCGGATCGAATACCGGCAAGGATACGATCGAACCGGATATCGTATAGGTCGCCTTCGCTTCAAGGGAATCGTGCTCCCCGCCTTTGACGGCGATCGCCCTGAGCGTCGCCGTCGTTCCGATCGCGATCGGAGCAGCGTACAAGCTCGATTGGCTCGTCGGCGCGCTGCCGTCCAGCGTATAGTAAATGTCAGCGTCCGGCGTCGCGGTCGTTATCGCGACCGATTGGGAGGACGCGTAGCTTCCGGACGGGGGATCGAACGCGGGCTTGGCGACGATCGGTCCGTTCAGAGGCAAGTAATAGCACTTCTTCGGCGTATTGAAAGCCGGGTCGATCCCTCCGAAGCTGGCCGCGTAGCACGTCGTCGGCCCCGAATACACTTCGTAGAGGAAGGAGCCGTTGGCGCCGTAGGCCATGATCGCGTTGCCGGAGAACGTACATACGCCGAATTCGTCGGCGCAATACACGTAGTCTCCGGCGCCCAGCACGATCGTATAATTCGCGGTCGCCACGACCGAATCGTTCATGTCCTCCTTGAACGCGATCGCTTTGATCGTCGACGTCGCGCCGACGCTGATCGGTCCCGCATACAACGTCGACGAAGCGGTCGGGTTGCTGCCGTCCGTCGTATAGCGGATTTCCGCCCCCGCGGTCGTCGAACTGATCGTTACGGACTGCACCGCGCTGTAGATGCCGTCCGCCAAGCTGAATTCGGGCTTGGCGACGATCGCGCCCGTCATCTTCTTGAAGTAGCACTTCTTCGGAATATTGTAGGCCGGATCGCTGCCTTCGAAGTTATTAAGCGAACATACCGCGCTATTCTCGAACGAGCCGTATAGGAAATTTCCGCTCGCCCCGTAAGCGACGCTCGCGATTCCCGTAAACGTACAAGAGCCGAATTCGTTGGCGCAATACGTGTAACCTTCCGGACCGCCCGTCGAATCGACGACTTTGAAGATCGCCAGACCGATCGCGGATGGCGTCAACCCGACCTTCGCCGCGATCGCTTTCAGCGTCGTCTGGGACGAGATCGTCAGAGGTCCCGTATAGAGCGCCGACGCGGCGGTCGGCATGCTGCCGTCGGTCGTATACCGGATTTCCGCGCCCGACGTCGCCGTCGTGATCGATACCGATTGCGGCGAAGAATAGGAACCCGCGTAAGGACTGAATGCCGGCGTAGCCGCCCGCTCGCCCGATTCCAGCTTGTAGTAGCAAGCTTTGCTCGCATTGCCGGGCGCGGGATCGCTTCCGAAGGCAGCGATCGAACAAGTCACTTTCTTATCGAAAGTACCGGCGATGAAGTTGCCCGCGGCGCCGAACGCGACGTTCGCGATTCCCGGGAACGCGCAAGCCTGCGACTCTTGGGCGCATATCTCGTACCCGGCCGGGCCTGCCGACGGAGGCAAGATCCGGTACAAGGCTGACTGCAACGGCGAGTCTGCAAGCCCGTCCTTCACCGCGATCGCCTTAAGCACGGTCGATGCGTTCAGCTGCACGGGACCTGAATAGGCCGGAGATTCGACCGTCGGCGCGCTGCCGTCCGTCGTGTAATGGATGACGGCATCCCCGATGGCAGACGTTATCGCGATCGATTGACTGCCCCGGTACGTGCCCCCCGGCGGATCGAACGCGGGCATGTCGACCCGTTCGGCCGTCGTTGCCGGCAGGACGCGCACGAGAGATATGCCGTAGTTGTCCGGATCTTCCGTACTCGCGGCTTGAACGGCGATCACGGAAGTCTCTTGCACGACCGGCGCCGTGAATAGACCCGAGCCGGAGATCGTCCCGTTGCCGTCCCCGTACACGCTCCAGGTCACTCCGCCGGTGACGTCGATCAGCTCGGCGCTAAGTTGCAGCGTATCCCCGGATACGACCGCCGCTTGGGCCGGAGACACGGCGATCTGCGCCTGGCTCGGCATCGTCGTATACACGATGACATTGTAGCCGGAGCCGACCGAATCGTCCGCGAACGAAGTTCCCGCCGCGAACGTCGCCGAGGCTCCGGGAATAAGCGCGTTCTCTTCCGGAACGACCGCCTCGTTATAGACGTGCTTATAGAACGTCTTGCCGATGTTCGAGCCGCCGAAATCGAACGTGACGTTCCTGTCGTCCGTCCCGCTCTTCGTTTCCAGCACGATCGTATATTCGCCTTCGGGCGACTTGAAAGCCGCCGCGCGAAGATCGGGAGACCCCGTCTCCACGCGCAATACGGAACTGTGCCCGGGAATGTAGCGGGATAGCAGGCCGACCTCGTAATATCTCGGATTCGGCTTTGCGGTGACGGCGAGAGAGTCCCATAACGTATACGTTCCGTTCGTGTCTACGCCCTCGTTCGGGTCCTCGATCCATACCCCGTTGAGCTGCCAGACCAGGCCGGCTTTCACGCCTTCCGCGGCCGCTTTGATCATATAATTCGCGTACCCCGCATCCCATCCGCTGTCATAGTTGCCGGCGAAGCCGAATTCGGTCATGACGACGGGCTTCGGAGACACGTAGTCTTTGCGCAAGGAAATTTCATCGCTCAGATCGTCGTAATTGCCCCCGTAAATATGGAACGAGTAGGCGTCGAGCGCATCGTCTACGGTGTCTTTCATATACTGCGTCCAACCCGCGGCGTTCCACTCTTCCGGCCCCCAGATCTGCACGTCGTCCCTGAGATCGTCCGCGGTCAGCCGTTCATGCACCTTCCGGACGATCGAGGCGTAATAGGCTCTTTGATCTCCCGGAGCTTCGAAGTCCCAAGAGCCGTTCGGTTCATTGTAGAACGTCAAATACTTCACGTTCGCGTAATCGCGCTGATGAATCAATTGTTCGAGCAACGCCGAGGCCGAAGCCGCGAAGGCATCGACGTCTTGAGGAGCGCTAATGTCGGCGGCCGCGACGCCGGGTATGCCGAACCAGCTTTGAATGTCTCTGCCGACCTTCCAGCCGTAGTTCAGCTCCACCTCGGTGCCCGCTTCCCGAAGCACGTCGAGATATTTATAAAACGCTTTCATTTTGTTGCTTTCCCAATCGTAATGCCCCTTGGTCGGCTCCATCCAGTCGGGCTGGAACCATACCCGGGCGACTTTGGGCTTCAGCGTCCGTATGCGCTTGCGATCCATTTCCCAATACGCCTCTTCGTAGCCTTTCGAGCGATTGTTCGGCATGAGGGCAACCGGT
Source organism: Cohnella sp. GCM10027633 (assembly GCF_042675445.1). Lineage (NCBI taxonomy): Bacteria > Bacillati > Bacillota > Bacilli > Caryophanales > Paenibacillaceae > Cohnella > Cohnella sp. GCM10027633. The sequence continues at coordinate 196,750 of NZ_JBHTGV010000006.1, forward strand.
ATGACGTCTACGCCGACGCCTAGAAAATCGGACTGCACGGCTTGATCCGGATGAATGGTGACCGTACGATTAACCGGGGACGGCGCCTCCTCGGCCGAGGCCGCGGGCGCGGAAGCGAAAGCTTGGCCGATCAAGGTCGTCATGACGGCGGCAACGACCGCCAAGCCTAACAACCTCCTCTTTCTCCTTCTTGTTTGCATCGTCATTTCTCCTCTTCGGTTCAAGATTGCTGATACGACTCCAGCATAGAATCTCGTCCCGAAGCAAGGAATGAACGATACATGGAAATGGTTGAATGATCCAGTATGGCGCGATTGAATTATTTACGGAGTTGCTTGAAATTCGCGGGCTCTAATCCGCGGCGACGCGCACGATAACGCCCGATTCCTCGCAAGCGAGGCGAAGCGCATCGTCCGGCACGCGGTCCGTAACGATGCGGTATACGCCCGACAAAGGCGCGAACGACACGAGCACCTTGGCCCCGAACTTCGAATGGTCCAGCACGATGTTCGTTTCCTTGGCCTGCCTGATAGCGATCTGCTTGATCTCCGCTTCGTAGATGTTCGAGTTGCTGAAGCCGTGCTCCGCATCGAGACCCGTCGCTCCGAGGAACGCCCGGTCGAACGCCATACCGGCCAGACTTTGCGCCGCGATAGGACCGGCGAGAGAATTCGTCGATTCGAGATGAATCCCTCCGGTCAACAATACGGGGATATGCTTGCTGGTAAGCTCGGCGACGACGTTCAGCGAGTTCGTGACGACGGTGACGTTCAATCCGGCGGGAATGCATCTGGCGACTTGGGAAGTCGTCGTGCCGCCGTCTATGAAGATCGATTCGCCCGGCCGCACGAGCTCGGCGGCTTGACGGCCGATACGCGCCTTCTCGTCGGTCAGCAAGCCCGCCCTCTCTTGCAGCGCGATATCCTTGCCTACGAATATCGCGCCGCCGAACGTTCGTTTGATCGCTCCCGTCTCCTCGAGCTTCTCCAGATCGCGCCGGATCGTCATTTCGGTCACTTGGAACGCTTCCTTAAGATAGGCGATCTTCGCCTCCCCCGTCCGGCCGATCCGGTCCAGCATCTGCTGTTGTCTATCGTTCAAGCCCTGATTGGCGCTGCTTCTCATCCGATATGGCCTCCTGGTCCTGGTGGTGCCCTGTTCCTCTATTATCACCCGGCACCGGCTCCGGATCAATCGTTCCGGGTCGTTCTCGCGTACCGGTCGCGCTACTCCTCGATGATCGTCGGCATTCTCTCGATTCTCGGATCGGTGAATATATCGCATTCGTCCCGGCTCGTGCTCGAAAATTCCGATACGATCGCGCCGTCCGGCCCGCCTTGAAACCAATGCTTCGTCCCCGGAGGTATCGTATATTGCTCGCCGGGGAGCAGGATTATTTCATGGAATACCGTATAATAGGCTTCGCTGCCGACAGGGACGGCTGCCCGAATCCCGTTACTCGGCTCGCCCTCTACGTAGAGGAATACGCTGCCCGTCCGGCAACGGAACGTCTCCATCTTTCCCGGCTCCCCGTTCACGTGAGGATGAAGATGCTCGGGGCAAGTTTGCCTTGGGAACAACGCGAGCTCCTTGGCGCAATAACGCTCCGTATTCACGTACGTAACGAGCTCAAGCCCTTCTTCTTCGAGCCGCCCCAGCCCGAAGCAAGCAACTTCAATGCGTTCGCTCTCGTTGGCCGTAAGCGCGATGCCCGCATCGGCAAGCATCTTCGTCGCACGAGCCTGCGCGTTCCTGAATTCCCTTCGCGTAATCGACAACCTTCCTCGTCTCCCCTCGTTAAACGCTCTCCCATATGCGAAGCTTCGCGTTCTCTTCCCATCCCGGAAGCGCAAGCTTCGTCCGATGCATCGCCCAACCGGAAGCGATTCTGGACTGGACAGTCTCCCAGCTCGGAATGCCGCTGACCGCATCGGTTCTTTCCACGTTGCACGCTCCGACGCCGACGGCGCCGATCAGCGTATCCTCGATCGGCAAGCCTTGGACCAGTCCGGCAAGAAAGCCCGCGATCGTGCAATCCCCGGCCCCCGTCGTCCCGGCTACCTCGACTTGGAAGCAAGGCGCGAGCAACTCCCTGTCCAACCAATTGCTGATCCGATCCTCGCCATTAGGCGCGCAAGCTCCCATGTTCCGCAACCTGTCCGCGACGTCCGTCGTTCTCGCGTACAGGCCATGCTCGCCGAGCTTCAAGGCGACGACGCCCGCCCCCATGCGAAGGAGTTCTTCGGACAACGACGACAGCAACGGTCCCGACGCGTAGCCGAGCAATTCCGCCGTGCCATGCAGCTCGGTCAGCTCCCGGTACCTGTCGGGACGAAGCATATACAAGATCTCTTCGAAGCTGGGCAAGAACACGTCCACGTGCGGGAGCACGCGCGCCAGAATCGCCGTCCAATCCGCCTGCCCGGCGGCCGACTGCGGATCCGGCCTCGCCATATCCAAGCTGACGGTCAAGCCTTGTCGCTTGGCTTCGGCGAGCACGCGTTCCAGCTCCGCGCCTTCTTGCTCGTACATCCGGCGCATGAGCGGCGGATAGCCGAAATGCAGCAGCTTAGCCCCGTTCATCGAGGCGGCCGGCACGTCGGCCGCAGAGAACGTGTCGTTCGCGCCGGTACAATGCAGGAAGATCCGGTCGACGCCGGGCGGACTGATAACAAGCGAGTAAGAGCTGGTCTCCTCCGGCGAGACGATCATCCGATCCGCAAGCGAAGGGCCGTGCTCTTGCAACAGAGATACGATGGCTTCCCCGAACAAATCGGCTCCGATCTTGCCTTTCAACGCGACGGACAGCCCTAGCCGATGAAGCGCGATACCGGTATTCGATACCGCCCCTCCCGTCGAGAGCCGCGCCGCCCCGATATCGACGAGCTTCCCCGGCACGAGCAGTTCTCCGATGCCTTGGCCCGGTCCGGCAGCGTGCATCGTCGGAATGATATCCAGGCAAATATGTCCCGCGACGATAATGTCGGCGTTGCCGGCGTCTTGCAGGCTCACGCTTCGTTCCCCCAATCCAGGTTGACGGTGCTTCCGTTCTCGTGGGATTGAAGAGCGGCGGTGAACAAGCGATGGCTGCCCGCGGCTTCCTCGGGCGTCGCGCAGACGAACGGCTGGCTCATGCCGGAAGCGCCGTTCGCGATTTCGTCGCAGAACGCGGCCCACATCTGCAAGATCGAATCCGAGAAGCCGAATTCGAAGATGCCTCCCGTAATCGTGCCGTAAGCGGACTTATACGGAGCGTCCGCGATATGCCAAGCTTGCGGACCGCCCGGCTCGTAAGGCAGCGAAGCGACCTGCTTCGGATTCTTCGTCGTGAACTCCGCGGATAATTCCGTTCCCGTTATGCGGATGAACCACGTATTCGCATGTCCCGGGGCGATGCGTTTCGTGGAGAGAACCATCGGGAAGCGTTGATCCTCCGTCTTCACGTCGCAGGCGAGAATCGCGTTGTCCCACGTCTCGCAAGGCGCCGTCCCGCCTCGGCCGTCGGGGCGCTCCTCGACGATCTTCGAGAGCAGCGCGCGAACGCTTGACGGCTTCCACCCGAACCGCAGCGGCAGATGCAGCACATGCAGCCCCAGATCTCCCATGCAGCCGTATTCCCCGTTCGTCGCGACGCGCCGCTTCCAATTGATCGGCTTCGTCGGATCCAAGTCGCTCGAATGCCAGAATCCGGCTTCCGCTTCGATGATGCGTCCGAACTTGCCTTCGTTCACCCACCGGACGATCTGCTGCGCGCCCGGGAAGAACGGAAACTCCGAGGAGCTGCGCGCGATGACCTGCGGATTATCCTTGATGGCCGCGAAGATCGCTTCGTTCGCTTCGCGATCGATGCCGAACGGCTTCTCGCCGAGCAGATGCTTGCCCGCGCGAATGATATCGATATAGATCCGCTCGTGCAGATTGTGGGGAACCGCGCAGTAGACCGCTTCCACCGCCGGATCCGCGAGCAAATCCTTGTAATCCGTATAGGCGTTCTTAACGCTAGTCACGTTCTCTTCGAACCACTGCGTCGCGGCCGGATTCGCGTCGCATACGGCCACGATGCGCGGCTCGAAGTCGACGCCCGTCAGATGGCACCAACGCGCGGCCGCGCTGGCGAACTCCTTGCCCATCAATCCGCATCCGATGACGCCGAACGGAATGATCCTCTTCGCCATTAGACCCGCGCTCCTCTCAAGATCGCCAGCGCCTGCTCCGCGTTCGCGCCCTCGTGAACGATGCCCATAAGCGCGGAAGTCATGCCCGCCGGATTCGGATGCTGAATGACGTTGCGCCCGTACACGATGCCGGATGCGCCTTGGTTCATCAGCTCGACCGTGCGATTCACGATTTCCTCGTCGCTTGCTCGTCCTCCGCCGCGTACGAGAACGGGAATGCCGGATGCGACTTCGATGACGCGACCGTATTCGGTTACGTCGTCGCACGGATCGGCTTTGATCACGTCGGCGCCGAGTTCGACCGCCTGACGAACGAGCGGCATGATTTTACGGATATCTCCGTCGACCATGTACCCGCCCTTCTCCTCGTTGCCGAGCATAACGAGCGGCTCTACCATGAGCGGCATGCCGTACTTCTCGCATTCCGACTTTAAGAGAGTCACGTTCCGTACGCATTGATGATGCAATTCGGGCTGGTCGGGGAGAAGCAGCAGATTGACGCACACCGCGACGGCGTCGAGACGAACGGCGTGATCGATCGCGCGATCGATCAATTCGCTGAACAGGAATCTCGGCAGCTCGTTGCCGTAAATGTTGGCCGCATCGGTACGGAGCACGAGCCCCGGCTTCGCCTTGCCCGGAATTTCCTGCAGCAGCCGCGCTTGGCCGACGCTGAGTTGGATGCAATCCGGACCGGCTTGCACGACCGTCGAGATCGCTTCTTTCATATTCTCGATGCCCGCCAGGAACGAATTCTCGTTAAAAAATCCGTGATCGATCGCGACGTCGAAGCACTTCCCTTGCGCGCTGAACATCCGGTTCAATCTAGGTTTCGATGACATATCGGCGATGACTCCCATCTCGTGCATGAAGTAGGTTGATACCCTCATTATACATCTATTATGTTTGTTATCAACACAATAATGTTATAAACGAACATAAAGTTTGATCATGTCGCTTCCGGAGTTCCTTCCGTCTCCCGGGCGGCGAACGCCAAAAGGACCGCGCGCAGGACGCGGTCCTTCTAACGATCATCTGCTGCGGCTCATCCGATCAAGCAACCGTCATTCGCGCGACGTCAGCGTTTTCACGCGCCGAACGGTAACGGAACACGTCGCCGGCACGCGGATATCCAGCTCCGTGCCTTCCGGAGCCGTAAGCGCGAGCTCGACGATCGCTCCGTTCTCGGCTCTCCAGCTCGCGTCGATGCATCCGTCTCCCGGAAGCGGAACCGTTCCGCTCGCCCATCGCAAATCTCCGGCCATCGGCTCGACGACGACCTTCGTCCAACCCGGAGCCGCGGGACGTACGCCGAGCGCGTAAGCGCCGAGGAAATAACCCGGAGCTGCCGACCACGCGTGACAATGGCTGCGGGTGAGGTCGTTCTCGTTGGCGCGGTTCACCGTCGTATGCCCGTACATTTCCCAGCACGTCGTCGCTCCGTTATCCAGCATGAAGCCGTAATTGCGCCGAATATCGTCGAGCATCTCTTGGATATGGCCTTTCTTCATAAGCGCCTCGTAATAGAAGAACGACATGAACGGGCTTCCGATCTGCACGAATTGCTCCGGCGTCTCGAGCAAGTAGCGCTCGAGCGTCTCCCGCCGATCCGCATCCGCGTCCGCGACGCCGGCGAGCAGCGCCATGACTTGCGTCTGCATGCTGAAGACGGTCGAGCGGCGACCGCCGGGATGGATGCAGTCGAAGTAGGCCCTGCGCTCCTCGCTCCACAGATGACGATTGATCGCCGCCTTCAACGCGGCCGCGGCCGCGATGCGCGGCTCGCCCCTCTCCGGCGCGCCCGCGAATGCGGCCAATGCCGCCGTCTCCTCCATCGCCTTGGCCAGCATGACGTTCTGATGCGTCACGATGCCGTCGTCCGGTTGGTCGATCGGCGCCCAGTCGAGCAGGTTCCAGCCCTTCATGTCCAGCAAGCCGTCCGCGTTCAGATTCCGCAAGTACGCTTCGATCGTCGTCTCGATCTTCGGCAGCATCTCCTTCGCGAACGTACGGTCGCCGGTATGCTCCGCGTATTCCCGGCAAGCGACGATCCAGAAGAACGTCCAGTTCGGGATGACGCTCGACCATCCGCTCGGCACTTGATCTCCGTATAGCGGCGTCTGGAATTCGGAGCCCGGAACGAGGCGCAGGCACCGCTCCACGATGTCCGTCCCGCCGAACGCGTAATAGTTGACGAGCGCCTCGTTGCGGCTGTCTCCGACCCAGAACGTCTGCTCGTAAGCCGGACAGTCGACGAACGTGTCCTCCATGCACAGCTTCGTCGTATGCTTGGCGATGTCCCAGATCCGGTTCAGACGATCGTCCGAGCATTGGAACTGGCCGACTTCCGGCGAGGGGTAATTGCTCTGGACGACCCGGACGCCATGAATGAGCAGCGGCTTCTTCGCGCCTCGTACGGTCGCGATCAAGTAGCGGAACCCTCTGCGGACGGGCGACTCGTAGCGTTGAACGCCTTCCCGCGTCACGTAGCGAAGCGTATTGTCCAGACCGAACGTATGCTGCACGTACTCTCCCTTGCGATACTCGATGCCGTACCAATCGACGATGACGCCAGCTTCGGCTTCCAGCTCGAATTCGAGGAAGCCGCTCCACTCCTTGCCGAAGTCGATCATGAACTCCGTATCGCCGTTCTCGAACACGGGCACGATGCCCGGATCCACCGACGAGACGGCCACCCGTTGCAAACTCGCGGGAACGGCGTACGCTTCGGATACGCGCTTCGCGAACTGCGGCATGAAGGCATCCCGGTCATTGGCCAGCGCGTGGGGGATCCGTTCCACCGGATAGCCTGCCGCGCGTATGCCGCTTACGTCGGACAACGGTTCGATCGTCTCGGCGAACTTGATCTTCTCCGCTTCCCACCTCGCGCGCAGCTCGTCTTGGTCAACGTAATCGAACGTCGTGTACGTGAAGGACGGGCCGACGCGAACGAACGGCGACATCGGTACTTCCGACTCCGCCGGCTCAAGCGGCGATACCCACGCGATCTCGCGATCGCAATCGACGCCGATCCGATTCATATTCGCATGATCGGGACCGAACGCCGTGTACAGCAGCAGATGATCGCCCGCGGGAAGCGTTGCGCTGAACCGGACGAGCGGCGGTTCGATCGTCATCTCGCCTGCCGAGATGACGCGCTCTCCTAGCCGGACCATTCCCAACGTAGGGACGTTAAGCATGATTCGGACTTCCGCCTCTTCGCGGAGGCGCAGCGTCGTCGCGAACGCCCCGCAGAACCGGATGAGGTTGGCGTTCTCTTCGCCGGGCGTCTTCATGAGCGTATACGTATCGATGAACGCCGTGAGCTTGTACGGAACGACTCTCGCCAACGACAGAACCCGCGCGGGCAGTACCGGCTCTTCCGTCAAATACGGTATATCTCTCGGATGCAGCCTCGTCCAAGGCTCCATGCCTGCCGGCCCGATGACGTTCGCCGCAGCCCAACCCGCGTCCGAATAAGACGGGGATGTCCAATCGTCGGCCAGCGCCCTGCCGTCGATCCGCTCCGAGAACGCTTGCTGGCAAGCCATTCGCGATATGGCCGGATCTTGCCCGGCGTGAAGCGACGTTCGCCATGCGTCGCCGGTCGCGGTCAACGTCTTAGCCGTATCCCCTTCGATCAGGTCCAGCTGGGCAAGCAAGCCGCCCCTGCCTCGGAGATAGTAGAAGTTCGATATCCCGAAGTGCATGACTTGCACCGCGATCGTATTCGTCTCGCCGCGTTTGAGCAGATGCCCGACTTCGTGCCCGTCGTAGCGTATATCCGTCGGGAAGTACCGTACCGGCCCTCTCCCTACTCTTGTTCCGTTCACGTAAACCTCATATCGCGAGTCTGCCGTAATCCATAGGACGGCTTTCGCCGATAGCGCCATGTCCGCCGGGCATTCGAACGAGCTTCTGAACCAGCGCCATTCGTTGCGCGGGCTTTCCTCGGCTCCTCCCCAGATCCACTCGGCCGTCCAAGGCGTTCGTTTGGCGTCCATCTTCATGATCGTGCACCCCTATCGAAAGTAATGACTTCTTGTCACACTCATTGTAAAATGGCATCAACGACGAAAATATCCCCAATCCGGCCATGAATAGCCCGATTGGGGACATCGTGAAGGAGACTTCGAACGACGATGACGATTACCCGGACAACCGAACGGTACGACGGCAACGAATTTTTCGTCTTCCATGCCGACATCGCTGCCGTCGACGCGGTGGAAAATCTATGGCTGCTCGAGCACGAGCACGAGTTCGCGGAAATCGTGCTCGTCGTCGAAGGCGCGGGCACGCACTACTTGAACGGCGCGGCCGTCGGCGTCCGCGCCGGCGACTTGTTCGTCCTTCCCATCGGAACGCGGCACGTCTTTCGGCCGTCCGGACGGGAAGCCGACAACCGAAGCCTGAAGGTGTGGAATTGCCTGATCCGGCCTTCCTCCCTGCGCAAGCTCTCCGGGTTGTTGTCCGATGCCGGGTCGACCGGTTTCCTGGATTGGCTGAACGGCGAGTCGTCGACGGAGATCGGCTGGCTGCGCCTTCAGGACGATGCCGGGCGTCTCCGCAGCCTGTTCGCCAAGCTCAGAAGCGCCTATGCGACGCAGGCGATCGAGCCGGACGGGCTGCAGCTCTGGTCGAACGTCCTGGCCTTGTTGGCGATCGTGTACCGGGCATACGCGGCGGCAGCCGAAGCTAAGCCCGGCAATACGACGCCCGGAGGTTCGCAGCCGTCCTCCGAAGACGCGGTCTCCCGGACGCTCGCCCTTCTCGCCGAACGGTATGCCGAGCGAATCACGTTGACCGACGCGGCGGCGCATGCCGACATAAGCACGCGCCAGCTGTCGCGGTTGTTCGTTCGGCGGACGGGCAGAACGTTCCTCGATCATCTGGAAGACGTCCGGATCGACGCCTGCTGCCGGTTGCTGCGCGATACCCGGATTCCGATCAAGGATTTGCCGCCGCTCGTCGGATACGCCCAGTGGAAGTCGCTGAGCCGCGTTTTCCGCGAACGGATGGGCGTCTCCCTGCGGCAATACCGGAACCGTCCCGATGCGGCCGCGACTTGAACTAACGCGAGACCTTCGCGTCTTCCTTCTCCTGACTTCCTCCGGCGATTCTCTCGTAGAGGAAGTCGACGACGTGCAGCACTTCCATCCGACTGCCCGTCCCGTGCTTCTCGACACCCAGCTTCATCTGCAGCAGACATCCCGGATTGCTCGTCAGAAGATAATTCGCCTGCGTCCGATTCGCCTCCGTCATCTTATGCTCGAGAATTTGCCCCGCCATCTCCGGCTGCGTCACGTTATAGATGCCCGCCGATCCGCAGCAGCGGTCCGCTTCCTTCATCTCGACGAAGCGCGCGTTCGAGACTCTCCGCATCAGTTGTCTCGGTGCATCCGAGCTCTTCATGACGTTGCGAAGGTGACAGGAATCCTGGTACGTAATCGTGACGGGAGCTTCGGCAAGCGAGTTCTCGTCCGCGAACGCGGGCAATCTCCCCCGCTCCGCGAGCAACCGGCTAACGTCGATGACGCTGGCCGCGAACCATCGGGCGAGCTCTCCGTACCTCTCGTCATCGTGCAGCAAATGGTCGTACTCGACGAGCTGCGCGCCGCAGCCGCCCGCGTTCGAGACGATATATTCGACGCCCGCGTCCTTGAACGCTTGCACGTTCACGCGCGCCAGCTCCCTTGCTTGATCCATCTCCCCGCTATGCGCATGCAGAGCGCCGCAACACCCCTGAGCTTCGGGGATCACGACTTCGAAGCCCGCCTCCGACAGCAGCTTCACCGTGTTCACGTTCGTCTCCGCGAACAATACGTCCATGACGCAGCCTCGGAACAGAGCGACTCGCGCGATCTTGTCCCCCTTGGCCGGATATAACGTTCCGATCCGTTCGACGACGCCTTGGCCACTTGCATCCGGCAATATCCGCTCCATGTCTCGGATGTGCTCCGGCAACAACTTCATTATCCCGGTGCCTCTCGCTATTGCCCTCAAGCCGGATTTGCGGTACGCGGCCAACGATTTCCCGATCCACTTCAGCCGTCCGCGATTCGGGAATATCCCCTTGAATAGCGCGCTTCGCAAACCTTTGACGGCCAATCCGTGCTCGGCGTGATCCTCGATCGCGTCCCGGGTTTGCTCGATCAGTTGCCCGTACTTCACGTCCGCCGGACACGCCGGTTCGCAAGCCCTGCAGCCGAGGCAATGGCTCATTTGGTCCGCGAACGCCTGATCCGGCTCTATGACGCCGTCCACGACCGCCTTCATGAGCGCGATTCGTCCGCGGGGCGATTCCGGTTCGAGTCCCGTCTCGCGGAACGTCGGGCAGGCCGGCAGGCAGAAGCCGCAGCGCATGCAGTTCGTCAACTGATCGTAATCGAGCTTGGCGAGCATCGAGCGGGACAACGGATTCGCATGATCGATGTTAGGCTTGCCGAATGCGTTACCCACGTTCGATCACCACCCGTTTTCTCGTTTCCTTGGCGAACATTTTACCCGGGTTAAGCAAGTTATGAGGATCGAACGCGTGCTTGATCCCTCTCATCACGTCGATGCCCGGCTTGCCGACCTTCCATTCCAGGTAAGGAGCTTTCACGAGTCCGACGCCGTGCTCGCCGGTAATCGTTCCCCCGAGGTCGATCGCCGCTTCGAAAATTTCCTCGAAAGCAAGCTCGACCCGGTGGACTTCCTCCGCGTCCCTTGCATCGGTCGTCGCCGTCGGATGCAGGTTGCCGTCGCCCGCGTGGCCGAACGTCGCGATCGTAACGCCGTGCTTGCGGGCGATCTCGTTAATGCGCATGACCATGTCCGCGATGCGGGAACGGGGGACCGTCGCATCCTCGAGAATCGTCGTCGGACGAAGCCGGGCCAGCGCGGTGAAGGCGCTTCGTCTGGCCGAGAGCAGCTTGTCGGCATGCTCTCTCGTCTCCGCGACCTCGATCCGATCGGCGCTCTCCTGCTCGCAGATCTCCTTGATCCGCGCGATATCCCGCTCCACCGTCTCCGGTTCTCCGTCTTGCTCGATGAGCAGGATCGCCTCCATATCCCTTGGCAAGCCGAGCTTCGCGAAGTCGTCCACGACCCGAATCGTCGGGTTATCCATGAATTCGAGCGTGGCGGGAATGATCTTCGCTTCGATGATCCGGGATACCGTCCTCGCCGCGCCGTAGAGATCCTTATACATCGCCAGCATCGTCTTCTTGACGGCCGGCGGCGGAATGAGCTTCAGCGTCGCCTCCGTGATGATCGCGAGCGTTCCCTCTGAGCCGACGAGCAGCTTCGTCAAGTCGTAGCCCGCGACGTCCTTCATAAGCTTGCCGCCGGTACGGATGATGTCCCCGTTCGCGAGTACCACCTCGAGCCCGATGACGTAATCCTTGGTCGTGCCGTACTTCAGTCCGCGCAAGCCGCCCGAGCATTCCGCGATGTTGCCTCCGATCGTGGAGATCTTCATGCTGCTCGGATCGGGCGGATAGAACAGTCCGAGCGATTCGATATGCGAGATGAACGCCGCCGTGATCATGCCCGGCTGCACCGTAGCGGTCAAGTTGTCCGTATCGACTTCGAGCAGCCGATTCATCCGATGCATGACCATGACGATGCCGCCGTTGACCGGAACGGTGCCTCCGCACAGATTGGAACCCGAGCCGCGGGAGACGACGGGTACCCGGTACTCGGACAGCAGCTTCATGATCTCGGACACCTGCGCCGCGTTCTCGGGATAGATAACGCCTTCCGGCAAGTGCTGCAGCATCGGCGTGCCGTCGTAAGAATGGGTGACCCTCGCCTCGTTGTCGTCCCGGTAATGGCGTTCGCCGACGATTCGGCGTAGTTCGCGCGTTAAAGCTTCTTTTACCATCCGTAATCCCTCGCCCTATATTAGTCAGGTCATCTGATGACTTTGAGCCTGATTATATGCTATACTGTTGGCAATGTATAGTGCGAAATTTACCGGTGAATTGCCGTCATGGAGGCCTTGAATCCTATGAAAATCGCAACGGCGAAAAGCCGCGAGCTTGTAGCGGACCACCTGCTTCAACAAATCAAGACCGGAGAACGGCAGCCGGGCGATCGCCTGCCCTCCGTCGTCGAGATGGCCGAAGCGTACGGCGTCGGCCGCTCCACCATCCGCGAAGCGGTCAGCGCGCTCAAGGCGACCGGTTGGCTCGACGTCCGCCACGGCGGCGGCACGTTCGTCAGCAAGTCGTTGCCTACAGAGCCGAAGAATGCAGCGGATCTGCTGTTCCGCGACGCGGGATCGCTCATCGAGCTGCTGGAAGTACGCCAAGCGCTCGAGGTCGGCGCCGCCTCGCTCGCCGCGGCGAGAAGGAACGCGCAACACCTCGAGCGCTTGCGGGAGCTGCTCGTCGTCATGGAGCGAAGCTTGGACGGCAACGACACCGCCGAAGGCGAACGCGCCGACGTCGCTTTCCACCGGGAGATCGTGAACGCTTCGGGCAATCCGCTCTTCGTCCGGCTGACCGAGTCGTTGGCCGACCGGTTCGCGGCGACGATCCGCCAGACTCGCGAGCTCTGGTTCTATCGCGAGAACGCGACGGCTGCCCGGTTGCTCGAGGAGCACCGCAGCCTCTACGAGGCGATCGAGCGGCAGGACGACGGATTGGCCGCCTCGCTGGTCGCCGCCCACTTGGACAAAGTGATCGGCGTGCTTCGGGTCGCGTTGGACGAATAGAAAGTTAGATTTTCCGATCGGGAGGAGACAGCGCTCGACACCTTCCGCGGCGCAACTTCGCTACACTACTCTTGGAGAGTCCATTCATAGAGTAGAAGAGGAGTTGGGAGAAACGATGCAGATCAAGAAGAAGACCGACATCGCGTCCGTGCTGGACAGCTTCGAGACGATCGCCGCTTGGGACGAGTCGGGGGGCAAGCATTACTTGGTATTCGAGGACAGGAAACGCGGCGGACAATGGACGCTCATGAAGTACGGGGACCGGGATCTCTACAGCGTTCACGGGCTGGGCGCGGACTATCACGACGCGGAGGAGACGTTCTTCGGCGAACAAGCGGACGTCGTCGCCTTCCTGTGGGACAACCGTTCGGTGTACAACGCCGCGGCCAAGCGGCAATCGCAGCAAGAAGCGGCGGCGAGCGCGGAATAGCGGATCCAGTAATCGCATAAGAAGCCCCCTTCCTCCGCACGGGAAGGGGGCTTCTCGTATCGCAACTTGCGCTCCCCTGACGCGATGGGATAGTGACGATAAGGCGCCTGAACTCCCTTTCACGCCTTGCTCCCCGGTTAGAACCACCGAGACCTGCGGTGGCGCTCGGCGCGCGGCTGCCGGTTCTCCGCGGGAGGTGCGGCTTCCGGCGCCGCCGGCAGCGCGAACCTCACCGGTTGAGGATCCTCGTGCATCCGCTCCAGCGCTTCGATCCGGCCCCGCAGCTCCTTCACTTCCCGTTGCAAGTCGTGCACCGTTTGCTCCCAATAGTGGAACGCTTGCTCGATCAGCCGCTTGCCCGCGTCTTCGCCGAGCGCGTCCACGCCGGGCGCCCGCTCCGCGAGAGACTCGGCCAGCTTGTCCGGCTCCGCTCTCCCTGCCGAATCCGTAACTATCGTCGCATGATCCTCGTGCACCCGCATCGCTCCGTTCCCCGTCAAGTCTAGTATGCCTAGCATACCATACTAGACTCGGCTCCGCGGGCATTCGACAAAGGTTCCGATTATTCATCAAGCGTCATTATGCATTCCGCAACGCTGCCAACGAGGCCAGCTTCCGTCCCGCGTAATCGAACAACGTCAAGTTCGACCAATTGTTCGGATGCCCGACCGACCACTCCGGCTTCGACGGAATCCATGCCGGCTCCCACCAATGGAATCCCGCGCCTAGACCGTTCGGCACGTCGCGCAGAATGGCAAGCAGGTCGCGCAAGTAAGCCGCCTGCCCGTCGGCCGATGCCGGATAGCCCGCGTGCAGCTGCTCCTCGCGATCGACGATGAACGCTCGGCCTTCCACCGGAGTCAGCGTCCACGGATACGCCGTCTCGACGACGTAGATCGGCTTACCGAACGCCAGGGCCGTCTGTTCCAAGTTCGTCCGAAGATCATCCAGCGTCCCGTGCCACCACGGATAGAAAGACTGGCCGATAACGTCGAAGTCGACGTCGTGCCGGCGGAACCGTTCGAAGAACTTGCTCGTCGAAGGCCAATCGCCTCCCCGGTCGATATGGATCATGACTTCCGCTGCCGGCGCCTTCTCCCGCACCGCCGACACGCCCGCCTTCACGAGCGCGACGAATGCGTCCCATTGCGCGTCCGTATCATGCTCGCCGTCTACTCGCCCGTCGCCCCACAGCATGCCCGGCGTAATCTCGTTGCCGACCTGCACCATGTCCGGCATCGCCCCGGCCGCCCCGAGCGCGTCCAACGCGTCGGCCGTATAACCGTAAACCGCCTCGCATAGCTCGCCTAAGCTCAGCGCCTCCCAAGCGCGAGGCTTCCATTGGTTCGCCGGGTCCGCCCATTTGTCCGAGTAGTGGAAGTCGAGCAAGAAGTGCAGCCCGCGAGCCTTGATCCGCTTCGCCATCTCCACCGTCCGCTCCAAGTTGCAGTAGCCTCCGACGGGCTCGTTCCATAGGCGAAGCCGAATCGAATTCACGCCGCCGTCCTGCACGATCGCGAGCACGTCTCGCCGCTCTTCACCCTCGTAATACGCTCCGCCCGCCGCTTCGATCTCGTCGACGAACGAAAGGTCCATTCCTTTTAACATGCCGCCCGATGCCTCCCCGTTCCTATTCCTTCACCGATCCGATGACGAGTCCCTTGACGAAGAACTTCTGCAAGAAGGGATACACGATCAAGATCGGAAGCGCTCCGATGAAGATCTGCGCCGCGTTGATCGTCTTCTGCGACAGCAGGTCGGCTTCCGCCTGGCTGAAGCTGAGCGAGCTGAAGTCGCGGGTGATGATGACCGTCTGCAAGTACGTCGCGAGCGGATAGTCTTCCTTCTTGCTCAAGTAGAGCAACCCGTCGAACCAAGAATTCCAGTGCCATACCATCGCGAACAGCCCGAGCGTCGCCAGAGCCGGCAACGACAGCGGCAAGTAGATTCTGAACAGAATGCCGAACTGGCTCGAGCCGTCGATCATCGCCGCTTCCTCGAGTTCCTTCGGAACCCCGCGGAAGAAGTTCATGAGCAGAATCGTCAACCAGACGTTGACGACGCCGGGGATGACGAGCACCCAGAACGAGTCCATCAGGTGCAGCTTCTGGATGACGATATAGAACGGAACGAGGCCGCCGTTGAAAATCATCGTGAACACGAACGCCCACGCGTAGATCGAGCGGCCCTTGAACTGGTTGCTCTCCTTCGATAGCGCGTAAGCCGCCAAGCTCGCCACGAACAAGATGAGGCCCGTGCCGATCAGCGTCCGCTTGACCGCGACCCATAGCGAGCCGAGGAAGATCGGGTTGTCGATCGTCTTCTTGTACGCTTCCGCCGTGAAGTCGATCGGCCACAGCCCGACGATGTTCGCGTCCGCGGCCGCCTTGGCGCTGAACGAGACGGCGAACACGTGGATGAGCGGCACGATGCACAGGATCGCGAGAACGAGCAGCAGCGTCGTGTTGAACGCGCTGAAGATCCGATACGGCGTTGTTTTATGGTACATCGCTCATTCTCCTTCCTAGAACACCCGGTAGTTCGCCCATCGATAAGCGAGCCGGTACGAGATAACGATCAAGATCATGCTGATGACGGACTTGAACAGCCCGACCGCGGTCGCGAAGCCGAAATCGCCTTCTATGATAGCCGTCCGGTAGACGAAGGTGTCGATAATGTCGCCTTTGTCGTAGACGAGCGAGTTGTATAGGTTGAAGATCTGATCGAACCCCGCGTTCAGAATGTTGCCGAGAGACAGCGTGCCTACGACGATCGCGATCGGGAGGAGCGACGGAATCGTAATGTAGCGCGTCTGCTTCCAGCGGCTCGCGCCGTCCACTTCGGCCGCCTCGTACAGCGCGGGGCTAATGCCCGCGAGCGCCGCGAGGAAGACGATCGTGCTGTAGCCGAACTCCTTCCACACTTCGCTGGCGACGACCGTGAACCGGAACCAATCGCCGTCCCCGAGGAAGAACACCGGACCGATGCCGAGCTCCCCGAGCAGCCGGTTGACGAACCCCCCGTCCGTTGACAGGAAGTTGACGAGAATGCCGCCGAGAATGACCCACGACAGAAAATGCGGCAAATAAACGAGCGTCTGAATGGTGCGGTTGAGAAACTTCTTGCGCACCTCGTTCAGCAGAATCGCGAACGCGAACGGTACGATCAGGTTGAATATAATCTTGAGCACCGCGATGATGAACGTATTCCAAATGACTTGGATGCTGTCTTCCCGTTCGAACAGCGCCCGAAAATGGTCGAAGCCGATCCAAGGGGATTTCGCGAAGCCGAGCCACGGCTTATAATCCATGAAAGCCATGACGATGCCCGCCATCGGCACGTAGTTAAACACGATCAGGAATGCCAAAGCCGGCAAGACCATGAGGTGGAAGGGCCAACTGCGTCTGAGCGATCTCATATCATCCTACCTCCTAGCGCTGGATAGAAGACGAGGCAGCCGACGGTCCGGCTGCCTCCTCTCCGATTCGGTTCATGCGGTTATTTCGTCGACGCGTACCACTCGTTGACTTCCTTCGTCATGTCGTCTCCGCCGGAAGACTTCCAGTCGGCGACGAACTTGTCGAATTCGTCCAAGCCCTTCTTGCCGTAGATGATCTCGTTGAACGTCTGAAGCTCGATCTTCTTCAAGTAATCTTGCTTCGATTGCATCGTAGGCGTCGCGGGACCCGTGAATTTGTTCGTGAAGGAAATGTCCGGTTGGGACAGCAGCACCTTCGCCGCGGCCGGCGTCTCCGGACCGTAGTTGTTCTTCACTTCTTTCTCGAGACGGGTCGCCGGCTCTTTGCCGTCGGCCAGACCGAGCAACGCCTTCATCTGCGCGTCCGGAATGCGGGCGCCGTCCTTCACGAGCCAGTAGCGGTTGATGTTGACCGCGCCGCCCGGAACGTTGTCGACGTATACCGGATTGCCGCTCGCGTCCAAATCGTAGTCGTAGCCTTTGAATACGCCCAGATCCCACTCGCTTCCGACGGCCGGATCGGCCAAGTTGTCGAACAAGTAGTTCTGGTACGTGAACAGCGCTTCCGGATTCTTCATGTCCTTGTTGATGAGCGTTACGCCCGAAGTGAAGCGCGTGCCGTGACGGCCGGCTTTGCCGTCCGGTCCGGTCGGAATCGCGTACGGCTTCCACACCGCGGTCGGCACGTTCTTCGCCGTGTCGAGGAGCGGCCAGCCGCTCATCCAGTACGGTCCCGGAATAATGCCCGCCGTGCCCGCGACCGCCGGTTCGGCCGTCTTGTTCTCGTCCCACAGCGCCGCTTCGGCAGGAATGTAGCCTTTGTCGCGCCATTGCTTCAGCGTGTCGAGGCCTTGCTTGGTGCCCGGGTTCGTGGAGCCCCACTCGAGGTTGCCGTCCGCGCCTTCGTTCCATTGCCCCGGCACCGAGCCGTAGGCGCCGAACACCCACGAAGGGTCGCCCATCCACGTGTTCATCGTCGTCTTGAAGCCGATGGAGAGCGGCACGACTTTGTCGGGAGAGAGACCGTCCGGATTTTTATTCTTGAACGCTTCCATGACCGTCTCGAGCTCCGCGAGCGTCTTCGGTCCTTGAAGCTGCAGCTTGTCGAGCCAGTCTTGGCGAATCCAGAGCAGGTAGTCGTGGTTGTACGCGTAATCCAGCACCGGAATGCCGATTCTCTTGCCGTCGCGGATATACGGGTTCCATACGCCCGGATCGAGCGCCATCGCCTTCTTCCACGTCTCGTTCGCGTACTTGTCGAACAATTCGCCCGCGTCCGCGAACATGCCCGTGTCGATCAGATCTTGCGCGAGCTGCTCGTCGCCGATCGTGACGACGTCCGGCATGTCTTGTCCGGAGGACATCGCAAGACGCATCTTCGTTACGAACGCGTTATTCGTGTCGGTTACGGACCAGAGCGAATCGATCTTGATGCCGAGCGTCTCTTCCGCCCACTTCGTCTGCACGTTGTTCTCGATCGTCTCGCCGTTCTTGAACTTCAGCGCCGGATCGACGCCCCACACGGTCGAGATCGTTACCGGAGGATCGTACTTGTCCTTGTAGGCGCTTGCGGGTTCGGCGGAACCGGTTTCCGTCGCCGATGCGGAAGACGTCTCCGCCGGAGCGGACGATGACGCGCCCGCGTCGTTGTTATTATTGTTGCCGGAGCAAGCCGTCAGGAGCGACGTGAAAAGCGCGAGCGTGAGCACCGCTTTCCAGCCTGTTTGCGTACGGGCTTTCATGTGAATCCCCCTCGGAATGTGTCGTTGATACTCTCTCACGGTTTCATTATAGGGGCGTCCGTACGGGCTTCCTATGTCGCACATCCAACATTTCTGCACCTTTTCCAACCTATTTCTGATCGCGATATTCGTTCGGCGTCATGCCGTAATATTTGCGGAACATTTTGCTGAAATACTGCGGATTCTGATAACCGAGCTCGGAGGTAATCTCGTATATTTTCTTGTTCGTCGACTTGAGCAGGTAGAGCGCCTTCTCCATCCGCACCCGGATAATATAGTCGCCGAGACTCTCTCCGGTCTCGAGCTTATAGATCTTCGACAGGTAGACCGGGTGCAGGAACACCTTGTCGGCGATCGTCTTCACGCTCGTCTCGTGTCCGGCCTCTCCCATGATGAGCTCCTGCGCTTGCTTGACGATATGGCTCTTCGTGTAACGGTCGCTCTCCGACAGCTCGCGTTCGAGCTTCGCGAGCACTCTGCCCGCCCACTCCTTCAGCTTGCCGGACGAGTGCAGCGTCGCGCCGTCGAGCAGCGGGTCGAGTCCCGATTCGTCGATCTGATGAATGAGCAAGCCTTGCTTGTGCGCAATGTATAGGAAGGCGTTAGTCATGGACAGGAACGCTTCGTACAGATGCTCGCGGGTGACCGGCATCCGGTCCAGCGCCTCGAACACTTCCTCGACCTTCTCCCGCGATGCCTTCCACTGCTTAGACTCCAGCAAGTGCATGAGCGTCGGCGGTTTGTAGAGCGTCTCGAGCGCCTTGATCGTCACGTGCTCCTGGGAATGGTCCTCCTGATAGATGACCGCCGGACCGCGGCCCTGTCCGTGCTGGTAGACGGTCGCGAGCGCGCTTCGGTAAGCGGTCGACAGCTCTTCCGGGAACAGGAACCAATGGGTGACGACGGTCGAGATGTCCCCCTTGAGGTGCGTCAGCACTTGCCGGTGGAACTCGGTGACGAGCGGTTCCAGCTGGCGCCTGTCCGGGCTGACGCCTCCGCCCTCCTTCGGCGCGGCGACGAGCACGATCGAGTCGTGCGGCGCCTTGCTCAGCCAGATGCGGTATTGCGCGGAGTAAATCTCCTCCGCGATATTGCCGACGGCGTATTCCATCAGCGCGAACGACCCGGGATCGTATTGGTCGAAGTGCTTGCCGAGCCGAACGAGCATCATGAACGCCATGTCTCCCGTCCGCAGCGGAATGTCGTACTGCTGCAGCTTCGCTTCGATCGCGGGCGGCGACCATTGCCGGCCGAGCGCCAAGTCCCGCATCAGATTGTCCCGCAGCACCGCCTGGTCGGCTTTCCTTCCGTAACGCAGCTTGTGCAGCGCGTCGGCTTCCGCCCATTCGTCGCGCAGCGAATCGATCGCGTTCGCGATGCTCGTCATGAACTCCGCGTCGTTGACCGGCTTCAGTATGTAATCGGACACCTGCAGCTTGATCGCCCGCTTCGCGTATTCGAAGTCGCTATGTCCGGTCAGCAGCAGGCAGCGGACGTTCGGCCAGCGCTCGGACACCGTCTGCAACAGCGTCAAGCCGTCCATCTCGGGCATCCGGATGTCCGACACGACGATGTCGATCTGCTTCTCCTCCAAGATGGCGATCGCCTCGGCGCCCGAAGATGCGCAATACACTTCCCGCACGTTCAATTGCTCCCACGGAATCGTCATCCGCAAGCTTTCCGTCATATACGTCTCGTCGTCGACAAGCAGAATCTCGATCATGCCGTCCCCTCGCTTCCGGTGCCGTTGTTATCGTTAGGATCGTTATGCCAATAGAGCGTCACGCGAAGCCCGCCGAACGGCGATTCCTCGATCGACATGCCGGCTTTGTCGCCGAACCGCAGCTGCATGCGCTGGTTCACGTTCCACAGTCCGCAACCCGTCTTGTCGTCCATCGGCTTCGCGAGCCGCCGTTCCAATTCCTTGCGCCCCGCTTCGTCCATGCCTTTGCCGTTATCGTCCACGATGATGCGGAACTGTCCCCTCGCCTCGGATACGGTCAATTGGATCAGACCTTCGCCGGCTTTCTCCTCGATGCCGTGAAGCACCGCGTTCTCGACGAGCGGCTGGACGATGAGCGGCGGTATTTCGATGCGTCGCAGTCTCGGCGGAAGCTCGATGCTGACCTTCAGCTGGTTTTTGCGCAGCTTCTGGATTTCCAGATAGCTGCCGACGAAGTCGAGCTCCTCGGACAGCGCGACGAAGTCCCGTTCCTGACGCGTCGTATAGCGATAATAGCTGGACAGGTTCTCGGACATCGCGACGACGGCCGAGTTATGGTTCATCTTCGCCATGCTGGAGATGAACGAGAAGCAGTTGTAGAAGAAATGCGGGTTGATCTGCGACTGCAGCTGCTTAAGCCGCGCTTCCCGGACGTGGATCTGCTCGAGATACACTTTCTCGAACAGCTCCTGGATCTGGGTCACCATCGAGTTGAACCGCATGAACACGAAGCCGAATTCGCCTCTGCCTTTCGGCTTCAGCCGGACGGAGTAGTCCTCGTACTTCAGCTTCTGGAAGCTGTTCACGAGTTGCTTAAGCGGCGCCTGCACTTGCGCGTACAGCACGTAGGCGAGCACGCAGCTCATGAGCAGCAGCGAGCCGACGGCCACGTAGAAGAATCGGTTCGTCTTCTCGATCGGACCGACGACGTCCGCGAGCGGTATGTAGTCGATCAGCACCCAATCCGTCGTGTCCGAGCGCTGCGCGTTGACCAGATATCGCACGCCGCCAAGCGTGACCGTCTGGTTGCTGACGTCCATCGTGCCCTCGGCTTCGAGCAGCCCGATCAGCTCCTCGGCAACTTCGCGGTGAGCGCTGCCGTTGTAGATGGCGCCTACGTCTTTCTTATAGAAGAACGGATCCCGCCTGCCGTCGCTCTTGAACTGATCGAGCATGCCTACGATGTTGCGGCTATTGAACTGCACTTCGATGATAAGATTCGCTCTCTCCGGCTGATTGAACGCGTTGTAAGGCGTCGCGGTGAACAGCGAGAACCGGAATTGTCCGTCCGGCTCGTTCCTCACCTGCCAGCCCTGCTTCATCCGCTGCTTCAGCTCCGCGTCGTCGTAGTCCTTCACGTCGTTCGAAGAGATGACGCGGCCGAGCACCGGCGAATAGATATGAAGCGAGCTCGTCCAGTTCGAGGAATTCTCTTGAATGCTCAGCTTGCGCTGGATACGGTTAATGAGCGTGATCATCTCGAGCGGGAGCAGGCCTTTCGGAGTCGTGAACGTATCCCGGAGCTCGGAGATGTCGGGATCGTGGATCAAGAGGTTCGGCCATAGCGAGATGGAGGAGATGTTCGTATCGACTTGGTTCTGGAAAAAAACGAGGCGGTTCGTGTTGGCGTCGTTGAGCTCGTCGCGAAGCACGTCCGTGCTCGTCCGGTTGGAGAAGAAATAAAGCCCCATGATCGGAAGCAGCATGACGACCAGTATTAAGACGATCTTCGTGAACAGGTTGACCTTCGGCATAAGCGCGCTCGTCTCCATCCCCCGGCGGTATCGAACAGCCAGAAAGAGGTTGCCCGATAAGGGACAACCTCTTCGTAAATGCTTCTATTGTAAACGGTTACGCGCGGGATGGAAAGGGATGCGATCGCAACATTTTGTATGTTCTTGCAACATCGTTAGGGCTGTGGAAGCTTGGCGACGGCTTGGGCCGCTTCCGCCCGGGATAGGGTCGCTTCCGGCGCGAACTTGTTGCCTCCGCGGCCTTGGAGCAAGCCGAGGCTCGCCGCGCGTTCGACCGCTTGCTTCGCCCATCCCGCGATGCGGTCGGCGTCGGCGAAGTCGGTTGCCGCCGGCTGTTGCGCGATCTGCGCCGACGTTTGGAGATAGTCGTAAGCGCGAAGCAGCATCGCGGCCATCTCCTGCCGGGTTATCGTCCGGTTCGGCTCGAACGTGTTGCCGGTGCCCATGCCGTTCACGACGCCGATTGCGTGTACGGCGTTGACCGCTTCCGCATAGGAAGCAGATTGCGGCACGTCCGCGAACGGAGTCGCGGCTGGCGTTGTCGCCGGTAGCCGAAGCGCGCGGAACAGCATCGTCGCGAACTCGGCGCGGGTAACCGCCCGGCCTGGTTCGAACTTGTCATCGCCCGTCCCCGATACGATGAGCTTGGAGGCGAGCGACGCGATCGCCTTCTCCGCCCAATGGTTCGCGGGAACGTCCGCGAACGAACGGCTCACTTGCAGAACCGCGTAGGCGCTGAAGTGGCTTGCCGTCGCGGTGAATACGCCGTTGATCAGCTTGCCTCCGACGTAGGTCAATTCGCCGTCGTCCGCGATGTAGAAGATGCCGGAGCGGTTCGGATCAAAGCTATCGCCGACCGGGAAGGTCAGAGAGATCGGCTCGCCGAACGCGGACAGCGTCTTCCGCTCGCCGCTCGGAGAGACGTAAGCCAAGCCGAAGTCGTAAATGCCGCCGACCGACTCGATGTCGGCGCCCGTCGCTTGCTTCGCCTTCGCCAATAGGTCGGTTGGAGCGGCATGCGGCCCGATCGTGATCGCGATATGGCCGCCGTTCGCCGACGCTAGCTTCTGGAGTTCGACCAGAACGTCCGCAGGAACTTCCATCGCGACGGAACCGTCGTTCACGACGAGCGACTTGCCGGCGCCGATAAGCTCGCCCGCGTTCGCGGGCAACCGGATCTCGGTCGTGCCGGGCGGTACTTGAACTTGCGCTTGACCGCCTGCGTCCGGCGTCAGCGAGCCGGGTTGAACCGTGACGATGCCAGGCGTCTGCGGCGGAACGATGATCGTCCCGGACGGCGGCGCGTTCGCGAGCGTGCTCGCCGTAATGCTAGGTCCGTCGGACGTCCAGATCGCACCATCCGCGCTCGCTTCGACCTTGAACGCGTAGGTCTGGCCGGCTTGCAAGCCCGTAACCGTGTAGGTCGCGCCCGTGACGGTCGCGTGGAGCTGGCCATCGCGATAGATTTTGTATCCGATCGCCGGAACCGCGTCCGATACCCCGGACCATTGCAGCTTCACGCTCGTCGTCGTCGGCTCGGACGCGGTTAAGCTCGCTTGCGGCGTCCATGCGGGAACGGCGACTTCCCTATAGAACTCGACGCCGTCGAATCTCCCCCACGTTCCGCCCGTCGCGGCGACCTCGAAGCCGATCGTCGCCTGGCCGTTCGTGACATGGATATGTTCTATCGCATAAGTACCATATTGGTCCCACGCCGTATTGACGATATTCGGCGTCGTCACCTTATCGCCGCCATAGCCGTCCGCGAACAACCGCAGCGTCGTCTCTCCGCCTTCGCCGACCGTCCTCGCCCTCAGCGTATACAGTCCGTCGGGAAGATCCGTTATCGTCTGGGTTAACGTAAAGGCATAGTCGGTCTCTAGCCAATAGTTGAACGCCCGCGAGCCGCTGTACGCGTTGCTCGATTCGACCTTCGTCGCATCCGTCGAGCCGGCCACCGTCCAGCCTACCGGCGTCGATGCCGCCTCGAAGCCCGGATTGGCGGCGAGATTCCTGAAGGAAGTGACGGTTACGTCTATGCTCGCGGTCAGCGCCGTTCCCGTAACCGTGCCGTTCAGCGTGAACGTGCCTATCCGGCTGAGCCGGTCTTGGTCGGCCGCTTCCCAGATGACGGGCATCGGCTCGATGCTGCCTTCGTTATGGAGCACGCCGACCGTGGCCGGGAGCGCCGCCGACAGCTCGGCGGCCGGCACGTTCGCCGAGACGGTCATGCCGTTCGGCTTCACGACCTTGACCGCGGTCTTCGCCGGCAATTGCGTCGCGTCGAACCGGAACGCGTCGAGCGAAGACAGCGCGTTGCCATGGACGTCGAACATCGCTTGGTTGTCCCACGCGTTGCCTTCGTTGATCCGCCAACCGGCTTGGTAGTTGCCTTCCGCGTCCTTCGGCACCGGGATCCACGCCGGCTCCCAATAGAACACGCCCGCCCCCATGCCGCCCGCCGTGTGGGCTACCGTATTGAGCATCGTCGTGAACTGGTCGAATTGACCTTGCGTCGTCGCCGGGAAGCCGGCGGTCTCCGCCTCGTCCGCTCCGGCGATGTTGCCCCAGCCGTCGCCGTCCGCGAGCGTCTGCGGATGCGCCGTCTCGACGACGATGAGCGGCTTATTATAACGTGCGGACAACGCGTCGAGATTATCCTTCAAGTTCTTGTACGTGCCATGCCAATACGGATAGAAGGAGAGGCCGATGACGTCGAAGTCGACGCCGCGGCTCGTAATCGCGTCGAAGAAGCTCTCGAATACGCCCTTGTTGCCGCCTTCCGCAAGGTGAATCATCGTCTTCGTCTCGTACCCCGCCGGCGTCGTGTCATGAACCGCTTCGATGCCGGTGCTAAGCAGTTGCGCGAGATTATCGTAGTTTGCGATAGAGCCGCCATTGTTCGGGTCGCCGTCCGTATCGTCCACCATCATGCCCGGATTGATCTCGTTGCCGATCTGCACCATATCCGGATAGGCGTCGACCGCTTCTAGCGCGTTCAGAACATCCGCCGTGTAGTCGTACATCGCGGTTTTCAAGTCCGCGAACGACAAGCCTGCCCATGCCGCAGGCTTGTGCTGCTGGCCCGGATCGGTCCAGAAGTCGGAATAGTGGAAGTCGAGCAGCAGCTTGAAGCCCGCTTCCTTCACTCGCTTCGCTAGCGCGACCGTATGCGCCTTGTCGTTATAGCCGCCCGCTTGAACGGGGTCCACCCAGGTGCGCAGGCGAATATAGTTGACGCCGCGGTCCTTCAGGATCGCGAACAGATCCCTCTCGACGCCGTTATCGTAATACTTGCCGCCCGCATCCTCGATCGCCTGCAGCGTCGAGATGTCAGCGCCCTTCACGAATTCGCTCGGATCCCACGGCGTCGGCGACTGTTCCTCCTCTTCGACTTTGTAGAACTCGAAGTCGTCGAAGTACCCCCACACGCCGGCCGGCGCGTCGATCTCGAAGCCGATGCGCGCTTGTCCCCCGACGACTTGGATGCCGCCGACCGTGTATTGGTGCCAGTTCCCCCAGCCGTCGTTCGCGACGGCGGCCGTCAGCTTCGTTCCGCCGAATTCGTCCGCGAACAAGTTGATCGTCGTCGCGCCCGGCGTGCCTCCGGACGCCCACGCTTTCAGCATGTATTCGCCGTCCGGGAGACCGGTCAACGTCTGGGTGAAGCTGACGTTATAGGCCCCCGCGTTATAGTAATTGATCGATTGCGTTCCGCCGCGAACGTTGCCGGCTCCGCTCCCCGTCGTCAGCGAGCTGGCCGTTCCGGCGTACGTCCAATCCGTCCATACGTTCGCCGCATCCTCGTACCCTGCATTAACGACGAGATTGACCGGCGCGGCATCCGCCTTGTCCGGACTGCTAGCTAACGACGCGATCGTCGCGAATACGAGCGTGAACGCGAGGAAAGACGAGAACCACCGGCTCGTCCGATTGCTGCTTAACATGTCGTAACGCCTCCCTGTTCGTTCTGATTCGTGCTTCTGGCAATGAATTCACATTCATTATAGAAGCCGGCTCTCTCGGAACGTAGGATAGGGTTACAACATTTCAGCACCTTTGGCAATCAATATGCGAACGACGGAGGGAACCCTGGATTATGCCGTTCCAGCGCGATCGCATACGCCGGATCTCTTCTCGCGAGCGCGTGGTAATAGCTGCCGATTACGTGGTTGGCCGATACCGATCCGTTGTTGAAATCGAGCGTGATCGGTTCTTGGACATGCATGTAACGATACGTCTCGTCGGTGCGCGGGGACTTGTAGACTTGCGGGGGGAGAAGCGGTACCGCGTCGAGCACGTTATAGACGCGATAGCTATTCGGCACGCGGCCGGCGTACATGCCCGCGAACGCCGGATCGCCGACGCGCGGCGCCCCGAACGTGTAGACGACCGGATGGGTAAACCGGGTATTGGCGGTCATATCGGGCGCGCTTAACGTGGCGAGCGCTCCGCCGAGACTATGGCCGGTAACGAACAGCCTTTTGCCGGACGCGGACAGCTTGCGCAACGTCGGCAAGATCGCCGGACGAGCGGAATAATAGATGTCGGAGATGCCCTTATGCGAGAGGCCTCCGTCTTTGACGCACTTGTACTTCTCCTGGCGTGCGATCGCGTCGGAGATCCAGTCGGTCTTCGAGCTCGTGCCGCGGAAGGCAAGAATGACCCTGTCGTCCGACTCGAGGATGAACCCGAACGGCTCCCGTTGCCCGCCGAACGACTTCGCCTCGAAGTTGTCCGCGACGCGGTAACCAGCCGGAACGACGTAGTTCCCCGACGGATCCTCGTATTGGTTATAAGTCTGGCTGCAGACGGCCCCCAGGAACATCGCCATCCGATTATCGTACGCGCTCGCCCGCAAGCGACCCACCTCCGGTACTTTTCCCTATAGATTATTGCGGAGAAGGTGGATCGGTGCCTTCGGGCCCTCGAATTCGCGCGAAATAACACGACGACAGCGTGTTACCACAGATGCATTCCTCTCCCTGACGCGAGGGAATAGTGACCATAAGCGATAAAGCGTGATGGCGACGAGTTACAGAGGAGAAATGCATTTAGATTAGAGAAAAAGCCTGCCGAAGTTGCGGCAGGCTGAACTAACGAGCGGGATTATGTTTTATAGGAAATTAATTCAAGTCCATTCTATTCTAAAAATTGGTTGCCATCAAATCGTTTGTGATTTTCAGTGCTTCTTTTCTCTCCTCTGATGGTCCGGAGATCGTTACTCCTTCCCATTTTTTAGTGTTCTTATCAATCGGCGTGTAAACTTTAATGGCTATTTTGCTAAAGTCTTTATTTACATAAATTGAGCTATATTTAGGGTTGGAATCTAAGAAGCGTGTATTAAATCCATCATCAATAAAATCGAATACATCATAACCCAACTTTGAAGCAACTAAATAACTACCTTCCTCCTTAAATTTTATATTCAATATCTTATCTTTGTTTGGATCAGAAAACCCTTCTCCTTCTATACGAATTGTACCTTTAAAGGTCTTTTTCCCATTAAAAGATGTTTTAAAGTCTCCATTTATGCTAATTGTTACTGGCAATACCTTATAAGATGAGTCAAATATCGAGTACTCAATGCTATGGATAGACGTTGAAATCAACTTAGTTTTCGATGAATTAATAAAAAGCAGAACAATTGCACAAACTATGAGAAGTGCTATTGATGTAACGATGTATAACCTTTTTTTCATTTGAAAACCTCATTTATTGTTTTTGTTGTTAAACTAGGATACAACGCAATGAGAAATCCGCGTTGTATCCTAGTTGTTTAGTTACTTATGAATAAACATTCCACACACCAATAAAGGCTGGAGTAGCAATAGGAATTCTTTTAGAAATGCTTGGATTTGTAACTGCTTGAACAATATATCCGCTAGCATAAGATGTGGCCTTTTTAAAATTTAAGAAAGCGTCTACGGCTTTAGAAGCGACTGCATAGTCTGTAGCATAAATATACTCCGTTCTGGCGAGGCTTGCACTGGTAAGTGTTTTGGCATTTGGAGTTCCTGCGTTAGCAATTCCGGTAGAGTGATGTATCGACGAAATCTCAAACATGCTTGATACATACGATAACGTATCGATTGGACCAGAGGTGGAATGGTCTTTAACATAGGTGAAACACACAGTTGTAAGTTCAGAATAATTAAGATACTCACCATTCATAGTCACACTCGAGGCACCCGAAGGGATGCCTGTAAATAATTCATATGGTAATAAATCTGCATATGGAATTTTTTCAATTACAGCTCCGATTATTTTTTCTGCATACACTTTTAATATTGGTGAAGCAAGGTTAGTAGTCGATACCGATGTTCCGGACACAATAGTAAACGCTGCCTCGGATCTATAAAGTGCAGTACCAATATTGGTGCCGCGAGCGTAAACCTCCTGAATATCCCAGGTTTTACTTCCTCGAGTATGTGTATAGTTTAACTCATAGAAGTCCACGTTTGAAGTGTCAGACGGCACTGTGATGTAAGGGGTCACGATATTATTATTACTTGCTTTCGATTGCTCGGCATTAATTAATTGTTGTCCTTCTGTTGGAGACAGCTTGCGGACACCTAGAGTTCCGAGTTGGTCTTCTAATTCAATTTTTTGTAAATTGAGTGATTGGGATGACACAGTATTCTTGCTATCAACGGCAATTTTTGATTGTACTGTTTGAGATGCGCTAATTCTTTGTAAATCCAAGTCGCTCATTTGCTCGAAGAGTTTCAAAATCTCGGCTTTCTTCTCCGGACTAATCGAATCCTGGCCGATAATCATTTGGGGCTCAGCAAAAGCTGGACTTGCAACTAACAAAGATAAGGCTACTGTCATGAATACCAGCATGCGTTTTAGCAATTAAAACACTCTCCCAGAAATAATTTATATACAAGCTGGCCAGCATAGTATCGGTTTTTCATGATAAAAAAAGGAAGTTATTGGGTATTTAATTCACAATTACTGCGAATTCTTTCATTCCCACAGATTGATATCTGTGTAGAGAATAATCCTAAACTTTGAATTTCCACTTGACGTTGTCAGTATATCACCCAAATTTTAGGGTGTACATAGCGAATAATGTTAATAATTGTCGTTGGAAGTGGTGTTTTGGTAGTAAATCAATAAGCCTAGTGCGAACCATGTTTTTGTATGTGAAACTATTTTTAATTCACTATATTGTTAAATTATGGATAAAAAATACGAATCATAACTCAACAGGAACATTAATTTAACACCTCTGTCATACGACTGTCATACGAAAAGGTATTTGTATATAAAGGGATCCATCGACATCGGATTCGGTTACAACTGACGTAGGACTCCGGGAGGGGATCAATAATAAGTACCGTATGTTAATTGCAATGTATGGACTTTGACTTTGACGGTGCTTTACAAATGGCAATTGTGATCCTTACACCGGGTCGCCTTTAAGATTTGTATTTGACATAAAGTAGCGAAGAAAACGACAGCAAATCTAATGCAGGCTATGGGGCTACACTCTTGTACCATAAGAAATATAAGGCGATCGCGAACTCGAAACATAACCATCGTGTTTATGAGAATTTGCAGAATCGTGGATTTAACGTACCCGCACCAAACAAAGCGTGGGCTACAGATATTTGATACATCCGAATATGTCATGGCTGGGTATATCTAGCAAGCGAGATGGACTTATATTCTTATTATCGAACCACGCATCAGTGCGATAAGGTACTATTAGCAGCACCAAGCCGCAATAATGAGCTGTCTACTTTCTTGACTTAGATCCTCGACCACCAAGTTTCACGAAAAAGCGCTGTGGCAGCGAGCTAAAATTTTGCGCGATATAACGCTTTGAAAACGAGTTACTCCGACGCTCCCCGCTCCTCCTGACGCGAAGGGATAGTGCCCATAAGGAGCACCAGCAAGCAACAAAAAAAAGAGACGAAGCCCCGCCAACGGCGGGGCCTCGTCCCTTCAACCAACCCTTATTCGCTCTTCGCGGGCGGACGCTTCTGCCGGCTGCGCTCGTCGGCGGCGATCAGCCTCGTCATGTCGTCGATGAATTGCTCGTCCGAAGACGCCGCGTCGATCTTGCCGTCCGGGAACCGTATACCCTTGCGCACCCAATTGTTCGTCGACTCGTTCAGCACGAAGCCGATCGAGAGCAAATATTTGCGGCGAACATCCGTGAATTCGCGCGGCTTGGCGACCGGCTTCTCCGCGACCGGAGCGACCGTTACGCCCGGGATGTCGTCATCGTCATCGTCGTCTTCCGGCGGCTTCTCCTTCGTGAGCGGCTTCTTGGGCTTCGGCCCTTTCATCCAACGAAGGTCATAACGCATTTGCGGCGTAATGACGAACACGGACTGCCCCTTCACGTTTTCCTTGGGAATCTCCGAATGGAGCTCCTTCCGGTTCTTGAATCCTTCGATCACGAGCCGGATTTGCTCCTTCTCGATCGCGATCGGCACGACTTCGTTGCCGGGCATGTACACGTCGCACATGACCTGCTTGAACAGAAACTCGCCGAGCGTGGAATCGAAATAATTGGTGAAGCTGACGCTAACCTGCTTCTTGTTAACCGTAATGATCTGATTCAACGATAATCCTCCTACGCAAACCTCATTCCTTCTATTCTAACAGGTACAAGCCGTAATTCAAACCGCGGGGCGCTAAGGGATCAGCAAAATTTTACCCGAACTCAGCCGGCTCTCCATATAGCGATGGGCCTCCGCGCCATCAGCGAGCGGGAACAGCTTCGGAGGCTCCAGCCGCAGCCTCATCGCGAGCATGTCGTCGAATAACGCGTTCGCTCTTCTCACGCGGTCTTGATGCGTCGTCACGTGATTCCACAAGTCCCCGCCGGTCAGCGTCTTCGACGAATCCATCAGCATTCTCGGATCGACATGCGGCGGATCGCCGCCGGCCATGCCGTAGAAGACGACGTGCCCCTTCGCGCGCGTCGCAGCGAAGCTGTCCATCAACGTCGAGCCGACCGAATCGTAGACGACGTCGACGCCGGAGCCTCCGGTCGACCGCGCCCGGACTTCGCCCGACCAGTCCGAATCGTACAGCAACACGTGATCGGCACCCGCCTTGAGCGCGATTTCCCGCTTCTCCGGCGAAGAGGTCAGACCGACTACGCGCACCCTTGCCTTTGCATAGCTGCACGAGCAATTGGCCGACGCCGCCCGCCGCGGCATGGATCAGCACCTCGTCCGATCGCTTGACCGGGTAGCTGTCGTTCGCCAAATAATGCGCCGTCATCCCCTGAAGCAGCACGGCCGCCGCCTGCTCGAACGAGATGCCGCCGGGCAACGGAACGAGCCGATCGGCCGGGGCGAGCACGCGCTCCGCGTTCGCGCGGGGAACGTCCGCGAAGCCGACGCGGTCGCCGACGGCGAAGCCCTTGACCCCCGGTCCGATCGCTTCGACGATGCCCGCTCCTTCGTAACCGAGTATATAAGGCGGCTGACCCGCCAGATGATAATTGCCGCGTCTGCGGTAGATATCGGCGAAGTTAAGCCCGATCGCCTGCATGCGGACGATGACGCCGTCCTTCGTCGGCAGCGGCTCGGGAACGTCGCGAACCTGCAACACCTCCGGTCCTCCGAATCTCTCGAACGTTAACGCCATCATGATTCCACCGCTCCTTTTCCGCGAGTTTATTCGTAGTTATAATTGGTTAACATGCCTTAGCATCAGTATGGCCCGATATCGCGCGCGCAGTACCGCTTCCGTCTATCCTAACAGCCGAATGTCAGCCCATTGTTAAACGTTCGGTCACATTTCGTTGCAGGATTCGCCGGAAAGCGCGTGGAAGTACCCATGATGGATTCAACATTCGCGGAGCAGGTGCAACAATGACGACTTTCTATCAATTGAATACGATCTTCCTGAGCATGATCATGGAAGCCATTCCGTTCGTACTCGTCGGCGTACTGATCTCCGGGCTCATCCAGTCGTTCATTACCGAGCAATGGATCGCACGCGTCATGCCCAAGAACCGGGTGCTGTCCTCGCTGCTCGGCTGCAGCGTCGGCGTGCTGTTCCCTTCGTGCGAATGCGGCATCGTGCCGATTACCCGCCGGCTGCTGAACAAGGGCGTTCCGCTCAACGCGGGCATCGCCTTCATGCTGACGGGTCCGATCGTCAATCCGATCGTCCTGTTCTCGACGTTCATCGCCTTCGGCAACGATTGGACGATGGCGGCGATTCGCGCGGGTATGGCATTCGCCGTCGCGCTGGCCGTCTCCCTGACGCTCTCCTTCCTGTTCCCGACGCTTCCGCTCCGCGAGACGCAACAACGTCTAGCCCAAGCGGAAACCGCCGCGACCGCGCCGGCGACCGGCAAACCGTTGCCCGTTACCCGACCGGTCTGGTACGTGCGCATCTATCAAGTGCTGCTACATAGCATCGACGAGTTCTTCTCCGTCGGCAAGTATCTCGTGCTCGGCGCGTTCATCGCCGCCAGCATGCAGACGTTCGTGCCGACGTCGACGCTGCTTCATCTCGGCAGCAATCCGGTCACGGCGTCGCTCATCATGATCGCCCTGGCGTTCGTCATGTCGCTCTGCTCGGAAGCCGACGCGTTCATCGCGTCTTCGTTCCGCTCGACGTTCTCTACCGGGGCACTTTCCGCGTTCCTCGTGTTCGGGCCGATGATCGACATCAAGAACACGCTCATGCTGTTCGGCGCGTTCCGTGCCAAGTTCGTCATTACGCTCATCGCGCTCGTTACCGTATTCACCTTGATCGGATCGTTAATCGTGGGGAGGTTGTTCGGATGATCCGCTTCTACATCCTATTCGGATTCGCCTTCATGTTCATGCTCATTCACTGGGACGGCAAGCTGAACATGTACATTAACACCAGGTACGCCTACCTGTCGATTACCGCGATCGTCATGCTGCTGCTGCTCAGCTTGATCGAAGGACTCCGGATGTATTTGCTGGAGAAGAAGGCCGAGAAGCAAGCCGAGCTAGCCGCCAACGCGGCAATTAACCCATCGGCGCACGCGCACGATCATCACCATCATGAACATGCGCACGATCATCATCACGATCACGCGCACGACCATAGCCACGACCACGATCACGGCCATTCGCATGCGTCGCCCATCCGCTGGAAGCGCGTCGTCGGCTATCTGATTCTCGCTTTTCCGATCGTGACGGGAATCTTCCTGCCGGTTCAGACGCTCGACTCCAGCTTCGTCAAGGCGAAGGGCTTCTCGTTCCCGGGCATGGACGATTCGTTCTCCGACAAGAACCCCGGCAACCATCAGTTCCTCAGACCTGACTCCAGCGTGTTCTACTCGGAAGACAACTACGACAAGGTCAAGGACAAGGAACTGGCGGAATTCGCCGGCCTGAACACGATCGCGCTTAGCGACGACAACTACATGAAGGGCATGGAAGTCATCTACAACAATCCGGGCTTGTTCATGAACAAGACGGTCTCGTTCACCGGCTTCGCCTATAAGGGCGAGCAAGTGGACGGCACGCATTACTTCCTGTTCCGCTTCGGTTTCATCCATTGCGCGGCGGATTCCGGCGTCTTCGGGATGCTCGTCGATTTTCCGAAAGGGACGAACCTGCAAGACGACGACTGGATCCAAGTCACCGGCAAGTTGTCTTCCGAGCTGTACCAGCCGTTCAAGCAGACGATTCCGGTGCTCAAGGTCACGTCCTTCGAGAAAATCGACCAACCCAAAGACCCGTACGTCTACCGCACGTTCTAATCCGATCGCCGCAGAGGGGGAAGCCGCATGAAGCTCGACAATATTACGGTACTCGACTTCGAGACGACGGGACTGGATCCGGCTCGGGACCGCGTCATCGAGATGGCGGCCATTCGCTGCTACGGCGGCGACATCGTCAGCCAATTCAGCACGCTCGTCCGCTTCGACGGCGCGCTGTCTCCGAAGGTGACCGAGATTACGGGCATTACGTCCGCCGATCTCGTGAACGGAATGGACGAGGAGACGGCTTTTCGGATTCTGAACCGCGTCATCGGCGACAGCATCATCGTCGCGCACAACGCCACGTTCGACCTCGGGTTCCTGCATCATACGCTGCTACGGCTCGCGAACCGCTCGTTCAACAATTCGTTCCTCGACACGCTGACGATCAGCCGCAACCGGCACGTCTATCCGCATAACCTCAAGGAGATGTGCGCCCGCTACGGCATCGAGCTGGAAGGCGCCCACCGATCGTTGAACGACGTCGTCGGCACCTGGAGACTGCTGGAGAAGATGAACGCGGAGAAGAGCGTGGGGAGCGAACTCAACGTTCTCGGCTACTTGAAGAAATTCGGCATGCCCAAGTGGTATCCGCAGCACGCGAGCATGGTGTCGGTCGATATCAAATACGCGTAACGCCAAGCTGAAAAAGGAGGCAAGGGGAATCTCCCTTGCCTCCTTTCGCGTCTGCCGCCGTTATTGCGCCGGAGCGAGCGATACCGACACCTTAGATACGTTCGCCCCGCCCATGCCGCCGCTCAAACGGACGACGTTGCCGTTGCCCGGCTTCAGATCGATCAGCCGCTCGGTCTTGCCCGTGTACGCGTCCCAGCCGCCGGTTCCAGGCAAGGAGAGGAAGTAGCCGTCCCCGGCCTTATCGCCGCTGGAATCCACCTTGAACGCAGCGCCTCCGTCGGCGGAAGCATACTCGACCGTCAGCAGAGCCTTGCCGCCGGTTGATCCGCCGTCCACGCCGGTCAGTTCGATGAACGAGCCTTCCACGTGCATGTTGCCGACGTTGGCGCCCGACAGCGTCGCCCCGCCTCCGACCGTTACGCCCTCTCCGCCTACCTGATATTCAGTGCGAACGCTGTAGCCCTCCATCGATTCGCCCATCAACTCGGCGTACTTCGGCTCCGTCGCCTTCGAGCGCGGTCCGACGGCCGGCACGCCTTCGGCGGTTTGGACGACTTTCTGAATGGTGCCGTCCTCGTTGAAGTATACCCGGTCCACCCGCACGGAGCGGAGCGTGCCATTGCCGGAAATTTCTCCGCTATGGTAGAACATGTACCAGTTGTCCTTGTACTCGGCGATCGACCCGTGCGACGTGCCGCTCTTCTCGACCGGGTCGAGGAGGACGCCGCGGTTCATCCACGGACCGAGCGGGCTATCGCTCGTCGCGTAGCGCATCCGGTTGCCGTCCTTATAGTTGTCTGCATACATCAGGTAATAGAGGTCTCCCCGCTTGAACACCCAAGTCGCCTCGTGGAAGTCCGCCAGCTCCGGGAACGGCTTGAGCGGCCCGTCTAGCGACATCATGTCGTCCGCCAGCTTCGCTCCGTAGCTGCGACCGCCGCCCCCGCCGTAGAAGTAGTAGCTGCCGTCGTCGTCGCGGAACACGCTCGGGTCGATGAAGCTGTCGCCGGGCAATCCCTCGATGTAGCCATGAACCTTGAAGTCCGAGGCCGGCTTGTCGCTCGTCGCGACGCCGATCTTCCAAGACTTATTCCAATCGGACTCGTTCGGATGCGGGAAGTAGAAGTAGTAAATCCCGTCCTTGTACGCGGCATCAGGCGCCCACATGAAGCCGCCCTCCGGACGTCCCCACGGCACGTCGGCCGCTTCGAGGATCTGTCCTTCGTCCACCCAGTCGACCATGTTGTCCGACGAGAAGACGTGGTACTTATCCATCAGATCGCTGCCCCGCGACGGGAAAATATCATGCGAAGGATACACGTAAATCCGGCCGTCTTCCCACACGTGCGCGGAAGGGTCGGCGGTGAAGATGCTCGTGAAGATCGGATTGCCGGAGCTGACGTCGGCGACCGGCTCGGCCGGCGCCGGGGCTGAAGCCGCAGACGTAGGCGAAGGCGCCTCGGACGGCGTCGACGACGAAGTCGCCGGCGGCGCGGAAGACGGGGTTGACGTGGATTCGGGCGAAGACGACGTGCATCCGCTGACGACGGCCAATAGCAGTACTCCCGGGAGCAGCAAACGAGCTTTTTTCATAGGGAATCCTCTCTGCGATACGTAGGTTACTCCCATTATAGCAACGCACGATTTACCGACCATGAGCCTCGATTGTCCTTTTACCGGGCAATATTGTCCTTGTTGGAACGCAAACAACGCCCACCCGCCTGGATGGACGTTGCCATTGCTCTTCGCTTACTTCTTCGCGACCGGAAGCCATACCTCGCACCGGTAATCGTCCGCGTTCACGTCTCCAGGCGGATACAGCTCGAACTCGGGACCGCCCGCGTGCTCGTAGCCCGTCGCCGGGAACCATTCCTGGAAGACGCGGTTCCAGACGGTCTGAATCGCGTCCGGCATCGCCCCGACCGACGTGAACACCGCCCACGTGTATGCCGGTATTACCCTCGCCTCGTACCCTTCCGGCACTTCAGCTTCGCTTGGCGCCGCCACCGCGATGAGATAGTTGAACTCTTCCTCGCCTACCTGCATATCCAGGCAGACGCCGAGCACGTCCTCCTTGCCGCCGCCGACCTCGACCAGCTTCTCGACCGTACCGTCTTGATTGCTCCGTTGCCAGAACTTCGGAATCTCTCGCGAGTTCTCTCCGTCCTTGCACGTCGTGCGCAATGCTTTGCCGATGATGCGGAACGCGTCTCTCTCCACGACTCTGTAATCCATGTCCTTGTCTCCTTTAAGCGACAACTGGAAGGAAATGCGGGGAACGGCCTTCAGCCGGACGCTCTCGCCCCGGGCTTCGGAAGGCGCGATGCCGTGCAGCTTCCGGAACGCCTTCGCGAAAGACTCCGGCGAATCGTAGCCGTACTTCAGCGAGACGTCCAATATCCAGGCGCCTGTCGTCGCGAGCTCCTGCGCGGCCAGCGTCAGCTTGCGCTTGCAGGCGTACTCCGCGACCGTCATTCCCGTAACCATATGGAACATCCGCTGAAAATGAAACGGGGACGTATACGCGGCCTTCGCCGCCTGCTCGATATCGAGACGATCTTCCAGCGTTCGCTCGATCTCGTCGATCGCGGCGCTCATCCGGTTCAGCCATTCCAACCGCATCTCCTCCTCGTGGATTCATCCTACCATAGCGTTCTCGCTCGATCCTGTCATTCCCTGCTTCCTTCGGACAGCACGTCGCGGGCATCGGTATGGACAGAGAAGCACGCGCCGTGGCGCGTGCTTCTCATCGTTCATCGATGCTCCCGGATGACCTCGAGGAACGCCCGCCCGTACTTCGCGAACTTCGCTTCCCCGATCCCCTTCAACGTGCGCATCTCGCTCTCGGTCGTCGGCTTCACGCGGCACATCTCCTGCAGCGTCGCATCGTGGAAGATGACGAACGGCGGCAATCGCTCGCCGTCCGCGATCCGCTTGCGCACCTGGCGCAGCGCGTCGAACAAGGCCGGATCCTCGGCGTAGCCGCGCGCGGCCGAGCCGCCGCCGGAGCGAGACCGTCCGCCTCCGCTGCGCGATACGCCCGGAGGCAGCTCCCGCTCCACCCGGCGATAGACGCGCTCTCCTTGCTCGAGCACCTCTCGTACTTTCTCCGTGAACTGGACGACGGGGTATTGGCTGTCGGTCAACCGCAAGTAACCGTCTCCGACGAGCGCTTGGACGATCTGCACGATCTCCTTCTCCGTGCGCCCGCTCATCTTGCCGTAGTAGGCCAAGCTGTCGAACCCGAACTGCTGCAGCTTCGCGTCCTTCGCGCCTCGCAGAACCTTGGCGACCATCGTGACGCCGAACCGCTGGCGCAGCTTATGGATCGTGCCGAAGACGAGCTTCGCGTCGTCGGTCCCGTCGACCATCTCCCGATCGTCCGTGCAATTCGCGCAGCGGCCGCAAGGCTCGCCGTTCTCTTCGCCGAAGTAGCGGACGATCGCCAACTGCAGGCATTCCCCCGTGTGCGCGTACTGCACCATCTCGTTCAACAGCCGGTAATCGTTGCGCTTGCGTTCCTCGTCCGCCTCGCTCTGCTCGATGAAGAACTTCTGCGTCACGACGTCCTGGCCCGAGAACAGCAGCACGCAGTCGCCCGGTTCGCCGTCTCGACCCGCGCGTCCGGCTTCCTGATAATACGCCTCGAGATTCTTCGGCATGTTGTGATGGATGACGAAGCGCACGTTCGACTTGTCGATGCCCATGCCGAAGGCGTTCGTCGCCACGATGAGCGGTACGTCATCCCGTTGGAACGCGTCTTGCGTATCCGCGCGGTCCTCTTCCGTCAATCCCGCGTGATACTTGCCCGCCGCGATGCCGAGCCCGTTCAACCAGGCGTGCGTACCGTCCACCTCGCGCCGCGTTGACGCGTAGATAATGCCCGCTTGTCCCGGACGCTCGCGCAGGAACTCGCGAATATACGCGCGCTTGTCCGCGCCGCGGACGACGTTCAGCGTTAAGTTGTCCCTCGCGTAGCCGGTCGTCACCCGCGCCGGATCGCGCAACTGCAACCGCTCCGCGATGTCGTCCTTCACGACGTCGGTCGCCGTCGCCGTGAACGCGGCCATGATCGGACGCGGCTCGATGTCACGCAGCAGACGTACGATCGTCATATAGCTCGGACGGAAGTCGTGTCCCCACTGCGAGACGCAGTGCGCCTCGTCCACCGCGATGAGCGGCACTTCGATCCGGCGGAGAAGCGAGCGGAAGTATTCCGATTCGAGCCGTTCCGGCGCGATATAGAGCAGCTTGAACTTGCCGGCTTCGAGCTGCCTTATCCGCTCGTTCGTCTCCGCGAGCGACAGCGAACTGTTAATGAACGTCGCGGGAATGCCCGTCTCGTTCAGCGCGTCGACCTGGTCCTTCATGAGCGAGATAAGCGGGGAGACGACGAGCGTCACCCCGGGAAGCAGCACGGCCGGAATCTGATAGCAGATCGACTTGCCCGCTCCCGTCGGCATGATCCCGAGCGCGTCCCGCCCTTCCAACAGCGCTTCGATGAGCGAGCGTTGCCCGCTTCGAAACGCGTCATAGCCGAAGTATATGCGAAGCGCCTTCAGCGCATCGTCGAAATCGACGTTCCATCCGGTTCCCATAAGCCTCTTCCTCTCCCCTTGCGCATTACGACCGCGGCAACCAAGGAGACGGCTCCCCGGCATAGTAGATTCGCAGCACGTGGAGCGCCCGCGTGCATACGGTATACAGCAGCTTGCGGTCTTGCTCCCTGCCGTAGCGTTCGGCGCTCGCGTCCCAAACGAGCACCGCGTCGAACTCGATCCCCTTCGCCAGATAGGACGGGATGACGGATACACCGCGAGGCAGCTCCGCCGATACTCCGGTCACGTGCGACAGCTGCACGCCCTCCGCCAGGCGCTCGGACAAAATCGCGTATGCGTCCCCGCTGTCCTTCGACGTCTTCGCGATGACGCCGATCGTGCCGTAACCGCGCGACGCGAGCTCAGCTACCGCCTCGGCGACCCGCTCGCCGATCCGCGCGACGTCCCTGCATGCCTCGACCGACGGCGCTTCGCCCGACCGCTCGAACGGCGTAATGCCCGCCGCGTCTTCCGGCGATAGAATGCCTTTCGTGTAATCGACGATTTGCTTCGTCGAACGATAGCTCGTCGTCAGCTTCCAAGCGGCCGTATACTCCGGCGACATGAGCCGCGTCCACCCGCCGAAGCCCCCGCTCTGCTGCGATTGCAAGTAGATCGCCTGGTTGAAGTCCCCGAGCACCGTCATTCGGGCGCGCGGATATCGGCGACGCAAGTACGCCGCCTGGAACGGCGAGTAATCCTGCGCCTCGTCCACGAACACGTGCGAGATGTCGCCTTCCACCCTCCGGAAGCCTTCGAGCGCTTCCGATACGTACATGAGCGGCGTGGCGTCTTCGTGATCGATCCGCTTGCGGCCGAGCGTCTCCTCGCACCGGAGCGCCATCCAATCCCAGCCGGCCGGCAGCAGCCCGTCTGGCGCGCAAGCGACGAACAGGGATCTACTATAGAAAAGCTCCTGATAGGTTGCCACGAAGTCGATGAACCGGTAGCCCCGGACCGCCTTGATGATCGGCGCGATCGCGCTCTCCGCCGCGCGGCGGCGAAGTCTCGCGCGCAGTTGATCGTCGTCGTCGAACGATTCGTCGTGGAAGCCGCCGCTTCGGCGCACGTCGACGTACGCCCGCTGCAAGTCCTCGTTATCGGCGAGCTCAGCCGCTTCTTCCACCCACGGTTCATCGGCCTGCGACTCGATCCACGTCTTCAGCCTCTCGTTCAGCCATCGGCGCAAGCCCGCGGCCCTTAGCCCGAATCCGTCGGCGGGGCGAACGGAGTAGAATTGCTCCGTCATCTCCTCCGCCGAAGCGATCGTCATGTTGCGGAACCGGAGCGGACGGAACTTGACGCCTTCGGTCCCGAGCCGCTTCAAGTAGTTCTCGACCGTCGCGAAGTAATGCTCCGAGCCTTTGTACTGCACCGCGCGCTCTCTCGCGGCACCGCCCGTCGTCTCCGCGCTCGCCGCGAGAGCCTCTGTCTGCGAGAACAGATCCTCGACTTCGAACCGGCGCCCGAGCCTCGCCTCGATCAGCTCGCGGAACGTCATCTGCGTCATGTTCGCTTCCCCGAGGTCCGGAAGAACCCGCGAGACGTAGCCTTTGAACACCGGGTTCGGCGAGAACAGGATGATATTGTCCGGCTTCAGCGTGTCGCGGAACCGGTACAGCAAGTACGCGATCCGCTGCAGCGCGGCCGACGTCTTGCCGCTGCCCGCCGCGCCTTGGACGACGAGCATCCGGTGCTTCTCGTCGCGGATGATCCGGTTCTGCTCCTTCTGAATCGTCGCCACGATGCTCTTCATCGACGTATCGGAGCCTTCCGACAGCACGGCCTGCAGAATCTCGTCCCCGACCGTCTCCGACGTATCGAACATATGCCTCATCTGGCCGCCGCGGATGACGAATTGACGTTTAAGCGCGAGCTCCCCCTGCATGACGCCGTCCGGAACCGCGTAGGAAGCCGGCCCCGGCTCGTGATCATAGAATAAGCTCGAGATAGGCGCTCGCCAATCGAATACCCAGAACGTCTCTCCGTCTTCGCCGACGAGCGACGCTCTTCCGATATAGATGGTTTCGTTCGGACCGCCCCGCTCCGCGAAGTCGATGCGCGCGAAATACGGCGAGTCGAACTGCTTCGTCAGCCGCTCGACCGCCTCCGACGCGACGCGGTGGCTGCGCTCCCGCTCGGCCAGCAGCTCCGCCTGCTGCATGATGCTGCGCCATGTCTCGTCGACCTCGGCCCTGTCGGTGAAGCTCATCCGCACGTCTTCCCAGAATTCCTGACGGATGCCGACGACGTCGTCTCTCCGGTCCCCGAGCAGCGCCATCTCCTTGCGCAGCCTGCGGCTTACCTGCTCCAGCGTATCTCGCAACCGCCGTTCTTCCTCTTCGCGAGGCGCCTCTTGTCCAGCCAACGGATCGTTCACTCCTTACGGATAACATTGTATTCTCTGTTGTATCATGCGGGCGGGGCTAGCGCAACCCTGTTCGAATCTGCTTACCCGCATAGACGCGAGGTTAAGAATCGCGGAGCTTGAGCTGCTTATCGAACGAATAGAGAACGGCGATTTCGATTGCGAATATCATGTTAATATCAAACAACCAAGCTCCCCATGATCGCGGCGACTTTGCGTCGATCGCATGGAGAGCTTGGCTCGTTGCTCCTATTCGGCGGTCATCCCGCGCTATTGACCTTCTCCGCCGCATACCGGTTGGCCGGAATCGGCAGCCCGAGATTGCCGCGAAGCGTATCCGACTCGTACTCCGTCCGGTAGACGCCCCTCTCCTGCAGAATCGGCACGACCTTCTCGACGAAGTCGCGCAAGGCGTCCGGCGTCGGCGCATGCAGGATGAAGCCGTCCGCGGCCTCCTCCTCGTGCCAGAGCTGGATAAGATCGGCGATCTTCTCCGGCGTGCCGATGAACGCGCCGCGCGGCGTTGCCGCCCCGATTGCCACTTGGCGCAACGTTAGCCCTTGCTCCCGCGCGACTTGCTTGATCTTGTCCGTGCCGCTTCGGAAGCTGTTCGAGCCGAGGTCGCCGAGATCCGGGAACGGTTCGTCCAGCGGGTACTGCGAGAAGTCGTGATGCTCGAAAAACCGGCCGAGATATTCGAGCGCCTTGTCGATCGTCACGAGATTGGCGAACTCCAAGTATTTGCGCTCGGCTTCCTCCTCCGTATCCCCGACGATCGGTCCGATGCCCGGCAAGATGGCGATATCGTCACGCGAACGGCCGAGCGCCTCCGCGCGGTCCTTGACGTCCTTGTAGAACGCCTTCGCGTCTTCGATCCGCTCGTGCCCGGTGAACACCGCGTCCGCGCTCTTGGCCGCCAGCTTCCTGCCGCTCTCGGAAGAGCCCGCTTGGAAGATGACCGGATGGCCTTGCTTCGAGCGCGCGATGTTCAGCGGCCCTTGCACGGAGAAGAACTCTCCTTTATGGTTCAGCGTATGAAGCTTCGAACGGTCGAAGAATACGCCGGTTTCCTTGTTCCGCACGAACGCGTCGTCCTCCCACGAATCCCACAACCCGCGCGCGACTTCCAGGAATTCCTCGGCGATCCGGTAGCGCACGTCGTGCGACGGATGCTCCGGCTTGCCGAAGTTTTTGGCGGAGCCTTCGAGCGGGGACGTGACGACGTTCCAGCCCGCCCGGCCACCGCTAATGTGGTCTAACGAGCCGAATTGTCGGGATACGGTGAACGGTTCGCTGTACGACGTCGACAGCGTGCCGACGAGGCCGATCTTCGACGTTACCGCCGCGAGCGCGGACAGAATCGTGATCGGCTCGAACCGGTTCAAGAAGTGCGGAATCGACTTCTCGTTAATGTACAGGCCGTCGGCGATGAACGCCAAGTCGAACTTGCCCGCCTCCGCGATCTGGGCCTGGCTCTTATAGAACTCGAAGTTCACGCTCGCGTCGGCCGGAACCTCCGGATGCCGCCAAGCGGACACGTTGCCGCCTACGCCGTGGATGATCGTGCCTAGCTTAATCTTTTTCCGGTTAGCCATGTTGCTCTTCCTCCTCTTCGTTCGCTATGCGTCGTTCAAGCTTCCAGCAAAGCCGTCTCCTCGAGACGCAGCCGGTAGCTCTTGACCAAGATATTGCCGTTATGGAACTCCTTGTCGTAGGCCCGCTCGAAGCCGAGCCGCTCGTACAGCCGGACCGCCGAATCCATCAAGTCCGACGTATGCAGATGCAAAGAGTCCGCGCCGCCCTCGCGCGCCAGCTTGGCGCTCGCCCGAATGAGCTCGGTGGCGACTCCGAGTCCGCGCGCTTCGCGCGTAACGCCTAGCAGCCGGATGATCGGGTTATGGATCTGGAGCTGGGGAGCGCCGTACGCTTCCGTCGACGTCGCGTAGACGAACACGCTGCCGACGATTCGTCCGTCGACCTCGGCCACGAATCTCGCGAGCGTCGTCGGCGCGTCGACCGCCTCGAGAATGTTCGCTTTGTATTGCTCCCAGCGTTCGCCGGCAAGCGCCTCCTCGTATTGACCGTAAGCATCCAACAATACGCGGGCTACCTCTTCCCGGTCCTCCGCTTCCGCGAGCCGGACTTGCAATCGTCCTGTCGTCATGGGCTTCCCCTCGCTTCCATTAATAGATGGCGTTCAGATCGCGCAGCCGGAACCGGCATTGCGCGATTCGGTCTCTCCCCGCTTAATGCGGTCGATCTGTCCGAGATGCGATTGCACGTGGGCGACGAACGACCGGACGATGCCGCCCGCCGTCACGTTCTCGCCTTTGAAGTTGACGCCAGTCTTCTCCCAGTCTTCGGCTTCCAATCTTCGGAACAAGCGGCTATTGTATAGAAGCAATTGACGGAACAGCTCCAGCGTATCCTCGACCTTGCCTTCGTTCGCCTTCTGTCCCGCTACCCACGGATCTTGAGCGAACGCCGGCAGCTTCGTCGTCGAGCCCGACAGGATTTCCCGCAGTCGGAACGAGACGACGATATTGTGATCGGCCAGATGCGTCAGCACCTCCGCGACGCTCCAGGTCTTCTCGGACGCCTTCCAGCGCAACTGCTCGGCGGACAAGCCTTCCGTCGCTTGCCGCAACTGCTCGTAAGTGTCCAGATAGGAATCGATATCGACGAGTTCTTGCGCTTGGCTCATGGTCGTGCCTCCTATTGAAATATGCTAGTCGTGCTTGATTTCGCGGCGAATCGCGAGAGGGAGAACGTCGATAGATCTTCGCTCCACCGGCCGTGCTCGATCCGATCGGCCACCAGCTCTCCGACGGCGCTC
The DNA here is from genome assembly GCF_042675445.1 of Cohnella sp. GCM10027633. Lineage (NCBI taxonomy): Bacteria > Bacillati > Bacillota > Bacilli > Caryophanales > Paenibacillaceae > Cohnella > Cohnella sp. GCM10027633. Next base: position 240,913 of record NZ_JBHTGV010000006.1, read on the forward strand.
GCGAACTTGAACCCGTGACCGGAGAAGCCGGCCGCGATATGCACGTTCGGATAGGCCGGATGGTCATCGATGAGGAAGTGCTCGTCGGGTGTCATCTCGTACTTGCAAGCGACGCCCCGGAGCAGAGAACCGGCGGCCGCGGGCATATAGGCTTCGAGCGCCTGCCGCAGGTCCGCTTCGTCTTCCGGGTAAGCGCCGAACGGCGCGAGCGGCTCGCCGGGCTTCCAAGGAACGCCTCCGTCGTGGCGGCCGATCTTGACGCCAGCCCCGCCGATGCTCGGGAAGCCGTAGTAACCGCCGGTCGCGTCGCCGATCGTGAAGCCCGGGAACGCTCCCGCGTCGAACGAACCGTCGCGGGGCTGGAACCAGCCGACGACTTTGCGGACGGCCCGGATCGGCGCGTCGATCAGCCCGGCGAACGCGCTCATCCAAGCGCCGGCGCTCAGCACGACGTGCTCCGCTTCGTACGTCGCGTTGCCGACGGATACGACGACGCCATTCTTGCCCGGACGAATCGCGGTGACGGGCGCGTTCACGAGAAGCTTGGCGCCGGAAGCCAATGCCTGCTTGCGATATGCCTGCACGCACTTCTCGCTGTACAGATAACCGGCTCCCGGTTCGTACATCGCCCGATAGGCGTCCGGTACGCGGATTTGCGACCACCTGTCGCGAACCTCCAAACCGGTCAACGTCTCGAAGTCGACGCCGTAATCGGCGGCGTCCTTGAACCGGCCGTCGAACGAGAATACGTCGGGGTCGGCGATGCTAAGCACGCCGGACCTCTCCAGCAGCTTCTCGCCGGTCGCCTCCTCGAGCGCCAGCCACTTGGCGTCGGCCCGCAGCGCGAGCTTCACGTACGTCGGGCCGCCGCTATAGACGCGGCGAATGAGACGCGGCTCGCCATGATGGCTGCCGTGCGCGTGCGGCGGATCGAACGCGTCGACGAGCAGCGTCTTCAGCCCGCGCGCGGCTAACTCGTAGCCCGCGCTCATGCCCATCGAGCCCGCGCCGACGACGATCGCGTCATAGCGCATCGGCGCTCTCCTTCCGGTTCGCGGCATCTCGCTTCGCCAGCTCGCCCAGCGCTTCGTCCGCGATCGAGGCGAGCAGCTCCGCCGCGATCGGCAGCGCCCGCTCGTCGACGTCGAACGCCGGATGATGCCACTCCTGCGGCCCCGACGTGCCGACGAACAGGAAGTTGCCCGGCGCCTCGCGCAAGTAGAAGGCGAAGTCCTCGCCGGCCGGCGACGGCTGCGGCTCGACCACCTGCAGCCCGAGCGACGCCGCCGCTCGCGCGGACAGCTCCGCCCATGCCGGATCGTTGACGACCGCAGGCGGTCCTTCGATCCAATTGACCTTCGCTTCCGCGCCGAGCGACGCCGCGACGCCCGTGACGATGCGCTCGAACCGGGCGCGCACCGTCTCCCGCGTCCGTTCGCCGAACGTGCGGAGCGTGCCGTCGAACACCGCCTGCTCCGCGATGACGTTCCACGCCGTCCCGGCGTTCAGCCTCGTCACGCTGACGACCGCGCTGTCCAGCGCGCCGACGTTGCGGCTGACGATCGTCTGCAGCGCCGTAATGATGTGAGCCGACGCCACGATCGGGTCGATGCCCGCCTCGGGAACCGCGGCATGGGAGCTGCGGCCGGTCACTTCGACGAGGAAGCCGTCCGCCGCGGCCATGATCGGCCCCGGCCGTATGCCGACCGTGCCGACCGGCAAGTCCGGCTTGTTATGCAAGCCGAACACCGCCCGGACGTCTGCCAGCGCGCCGCTCGCGATCACTTGGGCGGCGCCCTTCGCCTTCTCCTCCGCCGGCTGGAACAACAGCCTGACCGTGCCGGGCAGCTCGCTCTCCCGCTCCTTCAGCCTAATCGCCGCCCCGAGCAGCGCCGCGGCATGATAATCGTGGCCGCAGGCGTGCATCCGCTCGGGATGGCGGGAAGCGTAAGGCAGCCCGGTCTGCTCTTGGATCGGCAGCGCGTCGATATCCGCCCGCAGCGCGATGACCGGTCCTCCCCGCGCGCCTCCGACTTCCGCGATGACGCCGGTCTTCAGCCGGTACTTATCCGCGATGCGGATGCCCGCTTCTCCCAGCCAGCTTCGAATCGAGGCGGTCGTCTCGTGCTCCGCGTGAGACAATTCCGGGTTGGCGTGAAGGTGCCTTCTATATCCGACCAATCTGTCCGCGAACGCTGCTTCGTCTTGTTTGCCCATCGTCATGCAACCTCCGATATCCCTTCGCCCGTCGCGGCGAATCTATTGAACCGCCGATTCTTCGAACGCTTCCTTCAGCAACGTGAACGATCTCTTCCGCTTCTCGAAGTCCGGCACGATCGTCGTGAACACGAATTCGTCGACGCCGTACGTCTCGCGCAGCTCGAGCAGCCGCTTGCGGACCGTCTCCTTCGTGCCTCTCGTAATGTCCGCTTCGCGAACTTCCGCGGTATACGTCTCTCCTGCCTGCTTCGCGAACGCCTCCGCTTGCTCCAACGAGCCGACGTTCAGCGTCTTGCCGCTCGCGAGCGTCACGCGCACGCTCTTGAACGCGCCCGCGACCTCCGCCGCCTCTTCTTCCGTATCCGCCGCGATGACGGACAACGCCAGTATCGGCTTCGGCTCCGCGCCCTTCGTCCGGTCGAACCGTTCCCGATACGTCTCGAACGCTTCCTTCGCTGCCGACGGGTCGTTGTTGATGAACAACGCGAACGCGTAAGGATAACCGCGCTCGGCGGCTAACCGGGCGCTCGACACGCTCGTGCCGAGCAAGTAGACGTCGGCCGGCTGCGTCGGAATCGGGTTCGCCTGCAAGCCGGACAGCGCGTGCGCTTCGTCCAGCGGTCCTCGGAGCAGCTGGTCCAGCTCGGCGAGCTTCGCCGCGAGCGCATCCGCCTGCTCCTCCGTTCCCCGCTGCAGCGCCTTCGTCGATCTCGGCAATCCGCCCGGCGCGCGACCGATGCCGAGATCGACCCGGCCCGGCGCGAGCGACGCGAGCACGTTGAAGTTCTCCGCTACTTTATAAGGGCTGTAATGCTGCAGCATGACGCCGCCCGAACCGATCCGGATCTTGTCGGTACGCGCGAGCAGATGCGAGATCAGCACTTCCGGGGAAGCGCCCGCCATCTGCGGGGAATCGTGGTGCTCCGACACCCAGAACCGCTCGTAACCGAGCGTCTCCGCCAGTTGGGCCAGCTTGATCGTATTGGCGAGCGCTTCGCCCGGCGTCTGGCCGGGGAAGACGATGCTCTGGTCCAGAATTCCGAATTTCAAAGCCATGCTCCATCCGCTCCCATCTTCATATCGAATACGCGCTCTCCGCCGAGAACCTCGCCAGAAATTGCTTCGTTCGTTCCTCCTTAGGCTTCTGGAAAATCTCCTTCGGAGAGCCTTCCTCCACGACGACGCCGTCGTCCATGAACACGACGTGGTTCGCGACGTCCTGGGCGAAGCCGATCTCGTGCGTCACGATGATCATCGTGATGCCTTCCTTCGCGATTCTGCGTATGACCGCCAGAACCTCGCCGACGAGCTCCGGATCGAGCGCGGACGTCGGTTCGTCGAACAGGATGACCTCGGGATTCAGCGCCAGCGCCCGGGCAATGCCGACGCGCTGCTGCTGGCCGCCGGACAGCTGGCTCGGATACGCGTCCAGCTTGGCGCCGAGGCCGACTTTCTCGAGCAGCTCGACACTCTGCTGCCTTGCCTGCGCTTTCGGCACCTTTTGCACGACGACGAGCCCTTCCATGACGTTCTCCAGCGCCGTTTTATGACGGAACAGATTGTATTGCTGGAACACCATCGCCGACTTGCGGCGAAGCTGTTGGATATCGTGCTTATGCGCCTTGCGGACGTCGACGCCGTAGTTGCCGATCGCGATCGTTCCGTCGCTGGGCTTCTCCAGATAGTTGATGCACCGGAGCAGCGTCGTCTTGCCCGAGCCGCTCGGCCCGATGATCGCGACGACTTCGCCTTGGCGGACGGTCAGATCGATTCCCTTCAGAACATCGTTCTTGCCGAACGACTTCCGTATGCTGGTCAGCTTGATCATGCGACACCTCCGCGATTGTAGACGTTGATCCGCTTCTCTAGCGCCGCCGTGACCCGCTCGATCAGGACGGTCAGTCCCCAGTAGATGAGCGCCGCCGCGAGGAACGCTTCGGAGAACTTCCAGTTGGTCGAGGCGACGATCTGCGCCTTGGCGTTAATGTCCACGACCGATACGTAGAAAGCGAGCGACGACCCGTGCAGCATGCCGATGAGCGAATTGGACAGGTTAGGCAGCGCGGCCGCGAACGCTTGCGGGAACACGATCCGGCGCAGCGCCTGCGGCGTCGTCATGCCGACGGCGTAAGCCGCTTCCAGCTGCCCCCGGCTGACCGCCAGCATGCCGGCGCGAATGACTTCGGACAAGTAGGCGCCCGCCGTAATCGAGAACGAGATATAGGCGAAGCCGATCATCGGAATGATCGTCGAATTGAACGACCAGCCGTACTGTTCGGACAGGCTATCGAGAATCATCGACAACCCGACATAGATGATGAGCAGATGCGTCAGCATCGGCGTGCCGCGAATAATCGTAACGTACGTCGCGCCGATCTGGCGCAGCACCGGAATGCGGTATATGCGTGCGAACGCGACGATCGCGCCGATGACGAAGCCGCAGCCTACGGACACGGCCGTAACATATAACGTCGTCGGCAACGCCTTCAACAGTTCAACGAATGCCGTCCAGATGAACGAAGGATCGAACGTCATCTGCCTACACCTCCTTCCGTAAGCGCGACGTCCGCTTGAAGCCGGCGCTTGAAGCGGCGATTGAGCCATTGACGGCCCATCGGCACGCGCTCTTCGTCCTCCTCGCGGGCTTCATGGCGGAGCAGCCGGCGTTCGACCAAGGCGAACAACCGCTCCAGAATCATGCTGATGAGGAGGTAGATCAAGGCCAACGCCAAGTAGCTTTCGATCATGTGCTTAGACACCGTGAACAATGTCTGCGCCTTGCCGGTTAGCTCCATGACGCCGAGCGAGAAGGCGAGCGACGTGTCCTTGAGCGTCGCGATGACGAGGTTCGCGAGAATCGGAACCGAGATCGCGAGCGCCTGCGGGAACACGATGCGGGCGAACGCCTGGTACCCGCTCATGCCGACGGCGTACGCCGCTTCCACCTGACCCCGGTCGACGGCCGCGACCGCCGCCCGGATGCCTTCGGATATATACGCCGCGCTATGCAGCCCGTATGCCGCGATGACGAAGAGCAACGCCGGAACTTTCGAAACGTCGATCGAGACGAGCTTGAGCAGCTCGGGTAATCCGTAATAGATCAAGAACAGCTGGATGAGGATCGGCGTCCCTCGGAAGAAGGACGCGTACACCTGGGACACCCGCTGCAGCACGGGCACCTTGTAGAGCCGCGGCAGGGCCACGAGCATTCCGACGACCAGCCCTACGCCGATCGAGCTGAGCACGATGACGAGCGAGATGCGGATGTACGGCAGCAGCTTGATGAAATATTCGTAGACGTAGCCGATATCGAACGGTGCCATGCGCACGGCTCCTTTCTTCTCACTTCCGCTGGCGGTTTACTTCTCGGATACGGTGGCGTCGAAGCCGAGCCATTGCTTGCTTAGCGCGGACAGCGTGCCGTCGTTGCGAATTTCCACGATCGCGCGGTCGACCGCGTCGGCCAGCGTCTGCTGGTCCGGATCGTTCTTGCGGAACAGGAACAGAATGTCGGACTCGCTCAGCTCTTTGCCGACCGTCTTCAGCTTGCCTTCCGGATCGAGGAGAGGGAGAACGAAGTCCGCGCCGATCGAAGCGTACGCCCTGCCGGACGTGAGCTGCTGCGCAAGGTCGCCGGAACCTCCGTTCGAATATACGATATCGATCGCGTTGTCGTTTTCCTTGTTATAGTTCTCGACGATTTGCGCTTCCGCGCTCGTCGCCGTCGTGTATACCTTCTTGCCCTTCAGATCGTCGAGAGATTCGATCGGATCGTTGTTATCCGCCGCGACGATGATCTTGTTCTTCCAGTGCGCGTAGGGTTCTTTGTTGAACAGGTACTTCGCTTCGCGCTCCGCGTTCTTCTCGAATTCGTGAGCGGCGAGGTCGATCTTCTTCGTCTCGAGGCTGAGCAGAATGTTCGTGAAGTCGAGCACTTGCAGCTCGAATTCGTATTCCGGCAGACGCTTGTCGATTTCTCTCACGAGCTCGACGTCGAATCCGGTCAGCTTGCCGCTCTCGTCGAGGAACGCGACCTGCGGGAACTGGTTGCCCGTTCCGACGATGATCTTCTTCGCTTCTACCGGAGCTTCGGAACTTGCGGGCTGTTCGGATGCGCTCTGGGAAGCGCTAGGCGACGCGGCTTGCTGCTCGGACGGCGAGCTGCTTGCGTCGTTATTGTTATTGCTTTTGCCGCATGCGGCAGTAAGGACGAGCAGTAGTGCGACGATCACGAACGTTAGTTTTTTCATGGGAATACCTCCGCCTTTTCTACTTCTTTATTAAACTTATAATTCCTAGTGGATAACTAAGAATTAACGTTAGAATAACGATATCACCGCGCATCCTTACCGTCAACGCTTCGGATAATAGAGAAAGTCTATCGATTAATTCAAAATAACGATCGAACGGGAAGGAGATGCAAAAGACCGACGGCATCGGCTCATGGGATGCGTCGGTCTTCGGATAGGAGCGCGGCAATCGGGGATTACATGGCGGATTCTCTCGGGAGGGGAGCAACGGGGCTCGCATGCAGCTCTTTGCCGATCTCTAGGATGACCTGGAGAAGCAGCGCGTGCTCTCCCGGATAGGCGATTACGTTCGTCTGGAGGCCGATGCCCTCCGTCTCCGGCACGCGGAGCCGCACCAGCCTGCCTTCGGCGACTTCTTCCCGGACGCTCCAGCCCGGCAAGAAAGAGATGCCCGCCTGCCGGATGACCAGCTTCTTCGCGGCTTCGGAGTTATCCGTCTGGAACTGAATGTTCGGCGGATAGTCCAGGCTCTCGAACAGTCTATGGATGCGAAGCCAATCGAGCGCCCCGCACTCGAAGAACACGAGAGACTGGTCCGCGATCTGCTCGATCGTAAGCGACGGCTGCCCGACGAACGGATGGCCCTCGTACGCATAGAGCGAGATCGGATCTTCGCAGAACTTGATCGATTGAAGGCTCGGATGCGTAACGTTGCGCACGAAGCCGATGTCGACTTCCTTGTTCAGCACCTTGCCGACGATATCGTCGGTTACGCCGGTCACGATCTTATAACGGGTATCCGGAAAACGCCGCTTCAGCCGCGGCAGCAGCTCGGGAACGATATAGTTGGACACGGAACCGGTACAGCCGATGCGGAATTCGCCCGGCAGCGACTTCTTGCGGTGCACGTCCAGCTTGCCCTTCCGGTACGTGGCGAGCAATTGCTGGGCGTAAGGAAGGAACCGCTTGCCTTCCTCCGTAATGTGCACTTGCTTGCCCAGCCTGTCGAACAGCTTGCAATCGAGTTCCCGCTCCAGCGATTGAATGCGCGCCGTTACGGACGGTTGGGACAAGTACAGGGCATCCGCGGCCTTATTGAAGCTTCCGCAATGGATCACGTAGACGAACGCCTCGATGTTATCGATGTTCATGGATATCGCCTCCCGATCGCTTCACATATTACATATATCCTATAGGATAAATCGGAATTGTAAGAAAGTAAAGGTACAATTATCGAGCGGTTCGGCCCAGGCGGCGTTACATGCTATAATGCCACAGTAGAGATCATAGATTCGGAGGCATCGCCATGGAACCGTACGTCCCTTATTTGATCGGCTATCTCGTCCTATTGAACGCGATCGGCATCATCGCCATGCGCAACGATAAAATCAAAGCGAAACGCCGCATGCGGCGCACTTCCGAGAACGCACTCATGTTCGTCGCGTTCGCCGGCGGCGCGCTCGGCTCGTGGATCGGCATGTATGCGTTCCGCCATAAGACGAAACACGCCTCGTTCGTATTCGGGGTGCCTCTCTTGTTGGCATGGAATGTGTTCGGAGTATTATATTTGACCGATCTTTTACCTGCCGGCTTGTTCGGTTAAAGCATAAAAAAACCGACTCTCGAAGTCGGCCGTCAATTAGAAGATAGATTTTCGATTAACTCATCCGTCGAGAACACTTTACCCTGCCTAATTTCTTTTTCCGAAGCTTCGATCATCTGCCTGATCTCCGGATCGGCATCTAAATCATCGATTGGACTATGAACCTCATATTCCATACCGGCGATCTGAATAAATTCTCTATGGTCTTTCACATAAGATTCGATTACCGTTCCATCAGGAGCTTTCAAGCTAAAGTTCATGCTCATCATCCCTCCTATATTCGTCAATTATATCACAGTTGATTACAAGACAACCAACGGATCCCCCCCACATTCCCTGTCACGCTCCCGCGAGTTCCCACATATACATAAGGTGGTGAAATCTATCACGATCGACAGGGGGCTTGACCGAACATGCCGCACGAACAAGAACAGCAGCAACTGGAGGAAGCGATCGCAGCGATTACGGAGATCGCGGAGCGCTTCGAGCTAGACTTCTATCCCATGCGTTACGAGATCTGCCCGTCCGATATCATCTATACGTTCGGCGCGTACGGAATGCCGACCCGGTTCAGCCACTGGAGCTTCGGCAAAACCTTCAATAAAATGAAGATGCAATACGACCTCGGCCTCAGCAAAATCTACGAGCTTGTCATTAACTCCAATCCTTGCTACGCCTTCCTCCTCGACGGCAACTCGCTCGTGCAGAACAAGCTGATCGTCGCCCACGTGCTCGCGCACTGCGACTTCTTCAAGAATAACGCCCGGTTCTCCATCTCCAACCGCAACATGGTCGAGAGCATGTCCGCTGCCGCAGAGCGGATTCACGGATACGAGATCGAACACGGCACGGCCGAAGTTGAGCGGTTCCTCGATGCAGTGATGGCCGTGCAGGAGCATGTCGACCCCAGCATTCATAAGCCCTATGGGCTCGATAAGCGTCAATATTCCGAACTACAGCAGAAGCGTGCCAAGGATGACCGGGCTCCGCGCGTCATCGACCCGAGGTACGCGGATCTGTGGGAGTTGGAGGAATCGCAGGCTCGCGCCGCCAAGCGGGAAGAACCGGTCGAACCGCGCAAGTTCCCGTTGCGGCCGGAGAAAGACGTCGTCTGGTTCATCCAGGAATTCTCGCCCCAGCTCGAAGACTGGCAGCGCGACATCATGAGCATCCTGCGCGAGGAGATGCTCTACTTCTGGCCGCAGATCGAGACGAAGATCATGAACGAAGGCTGGGCGTCCTACTGGCACCAGAAAATCATGCGCGAGCTGCCCCTGACGAGCGAGGAGACGATCGAATACGCGAAACTGAATTCCGCCGTCGTCCAGCCGTCGCGCCATTCGCTTAACCCTTATTATCTGGGTCTGAAGATTTTCGAGGATATCGAGCGCAGATTCGGCCATGACAAAATTTTCGAGGTCCGCGAGCTCGACTCCGATATCTCGTTCCTCCGCAACTACTTGACGAAAGAGCTCGTCGAAGATCTCGATCTGTACGTATTCGAGAAGAAGGGGCCGGAGTGGCAGATTACGGATAAGACGTGGGAGCACATTCGCGACCAGCTCGCGTTCTCCCGCGTGAACGGCGGATTCCCATACTTGGAAATCGCCGATGGCGACTATCAACGCAACGGCGAGTTGTACATCGCCCATCGGTTCGAAGGCGTCGAGCTCGATCTGAAGTACGTGGAGCGCACGTTGCCGTACCTCGTCTCGTTATGGGGCAAACCCGTGCATCTGGAAACCGTCGTCGACGACAAAAAAGTGCTGTTCAGCTGCGACGGGAAGAAGACTTCGAGGAAGAACGCGTAGATGAAATATGCGATAAAGGCGACCCGTCCGCGGGTCGTCTTTTCGTTAATCGGGTAATGACAGCATGACTAATCGTTACCATTCCGGTATACCCTACCGACATACCGAAAGGAGATCATCACGTGACACTGATTCCTCAACCGGAAAACCGGCAGCCGGCGCGTCCGACATCGTTCCCGCCGCAGCACCAGAACCGGATGCCCGGCATCGAGAAGGACATGAACCCGTTGCCCGAATCGCAATCCCCGCTTTATTATCCGGCCGGGAAGCTGAAAGACAAGGTCGCCATCATCAGCGGCGGAGACAGCGGCATCGGACGAGCCGTCTCGATTCTGTACGCGAAGGAAGGCGCGAAGGTCGCCATCGTCTACTTGAACGAGGAAGTCGACGCGCAGGAGACGAAGCGGCTCGTCGAAGAAGCCGGCGGACAGATCGCGCTGCTCTCCGGCGATGTCGGAGACCCTAGCTTCTGCAAGTACGCGGTCGACCAGACGGTCAAGACGTTCGGACGCCTCGACATCGTCGTTAACAACGCGGCGGAGCAGCACCCGCAAGACACGCTCGACTTGATTACGCCGCAGCAGCTCGAGCGCACGTTCCGGACGAACGTGTTCGGGATGTTCTATCTCACGCAGGCCGCGCTGCCGCACCTGTCCGCAGGCGCCACGATCATCAATACCGCGTCGATTACCGCCTACAAAGGCAGTCCGACGCTGCTCGATTACTCTTCGACCAAAGGCGCGCAGGTCGCTTTCACGAGATCGCTCGCCCTGAACTTGATCGGCCAAGGGATCCGCGTCAACGCGGTCGCGCCCGGCCCGATCTGGACGCCGCTCATTCCTTCGACGTTCGATGCCCAGAAGGTCGCCAAGTTCGGTTCCGACTCGCCGATGATGCGCGCCGGACAACCCTCCGAGCTCGCTCCCGCTTACGTGTACTTGGCGAGCGAGGATTCTTCGTATATGGCCGGCCAGGTGCTGCACGTCAATGGCGGAGAAATCGTAAACGGGTGAGCCGATTCGGCCCACCCGTTTTTCTGTGCGAATAATCGTTAATTAGTGCGCGGCTTCCTTCAACTGAACGGTGCTGAAGTCCGTCCGATAATATCTCACCATGACGGTCAAGCCCAGAACCACGAGATACGTATAGAGCGCATACCACGCGCCCATGCTGCCCCAATCCCATACGCTGACGAACAAGTAAGTAATCGGGATGAACAGGAACAGGCTGAGCACGATCGAGGCGCGCATGAGGAACGTCGTGTCCCCGATACCGCGCAAGCCGCCAGCGTAGAAGTTGTAGAAGCCGTCGAAAATTTGCAAGTAAGCCGACGCCCGAATCAAGTCCGCGGCCAGATGGTAGACTTCCGGATCGTCGCTGTACATTCGAGCGATAGGATCCGCCCAGATCAACTCCGCGGTACCGAGCAGAATCAAGAAGATCGTGCCGAGTATCGCCGTGTGCGTCCCCATGATCTTCGCAAGCTGCGGATTTCGCTGACCGAGCTGCTGTCCGATAAGAATCGTCGCGGTCGAGCCGAACGCGAACGCCGGCATGAAGCCGAACGACATCACGCTGAGCGCCATTTCGTTGGCGGCCGTCGCGACCTCCCCGAGCGTCAGGACGAAGATCGTGAAGATATACATCGAGATACTCATGGAAAATTCTTGCAAGCCGAGCTTACCGCTCTCTTGCGAGATAAGACGAAGCTCCTTCCAATCCGACTTCGGAATGCTGCGCGTCTTGAACTTCCGGTTCAGCGGCCCCCAGAACACGATCAAGCAGATCGCGAGTTGTACCCCTTCGCCGATGACGAGAGCGTAGCCTGCGCCGACGAGACCCATATCAGGCATGCCCCAATGGCCGTAGGTCATTCCGTACGTCAGTACAATCATCAGCGTATTGGAGATGATCGAGACGATCATCGACGTCCGCGTATCCCCGATGCCGCGGAAGAAGCCGTGGAATACGAAGCTGATGATGCCGAATGCCATCGCGTAGAATCGAAGCTCGACGTACTCGCTGCCGGTCGCGATGAAGTTCGACGAAGCGCCGGTTAGACGAAGCACCGACTCGCTCGCGACCCAGCCGGCCAGCGCGATGATCAGGCCGACGCCGAGACTGACAAGCAACGCCAAGTACGTACGCTGCATCCCTTTACGCATTTCGTTCGCCCCGAAGTTCTGGGCGACCAAGTAATTCACGGAGTGTCCGATACCGGAGAAGATGGCAAACACGTTGTACATAATAATATTCGTCACGCCGACGATCGCGATCGCAAGATAACCGAGATCACCGACCAGGATCAAGTTCACGGTGCCGGTTACGGTCTGCGAAGCGAACGCGAATAGCGAGGGCAACGCCAGCAGAAGAATCGCGTACCAGCTTTTCATTAATTTCATCTTGTTGCACTGTCCTTCGTAGTTGGATTCAACCCATTTTCTCCGAAGGACCCCGATGCTGTCAATGCGCGATCGGGTCGAAGTTATATCCAATCTTGACGGTCGCTCAGCTAAGCTTGATCGCCTCGACGCGAATTCTTCGGTAGTCGGCCGTCCATTGTCCGTCCGCATACTGGGCCGTCGTTCTTAACTTATCGCAAGCTTCCGCGAACCACCGCTCCGACTCCTCTTCCGTGGCCGTAGGCACCATGGCGCCGCCGAACATGCGAAGCCAACCCATCATCCCTTGTTCGCCTTCTTCCAGCGGCGTCGGCCGGTCGTACAACATCGCGTGCCGCACCTCGAAGCCGTGCTTCTCGAGCAACGAAGCGTATTCCCCTACCTTCGGAAAATACCAGGGCATCACGAACGCGTCCATTCGGCCGTTCTCGTGCATCGTCTTCCGCATGGCTTCGACGATGTTGCCTACGTTTCCGTAGCCGCCGAACTCGACTACCAGCCTGCCGCCTACGCGAAGACTACCCGACATCGTCCGAACCGCCGCCTCCGCATCCTTCATCCAGTGGAGTGCCGCATTGCTGAACACCGCGTCGTACTTCTTCGTCGCGTTCCACCTCATGCCGTCTGCCACTTCGAACGTAATATCAGGGTACTTCGTTCGCGCTCTTTCGACCATTTCCGGGGAAATATCGACTCCGACGACATTCGCGCCGCTTGCCGCGATCTTTGCCGCCAAATCTCCCGTGCCGCATCCGAAGTCGACGATCGCCTCTCCCATTTGCGGACGCAACGCTTCCATCACGTTCACGCCATACCCGGACACGAAATGCATGGCATCGTCGTATTTCGTTGCTTCCCAGTGTACCTTCTGTTCATAGTTCGCCATAACCGATCGCCTCCAATAATTGTTAAGCCTTATACATCGGTTATATCACGCAGATCTTTATTGGTGAAATATATAAAACCTATTAATTTCATAGGTTTTGACTATGGATAATTGAGGGCGCTCTCTAATAATGCCGCAGCCAAGCCTTTTGGGCTTGGCTGCAAAGATCATTTTCTGTTCCAGAACAGCGACGGCTTCGGTACCGGCTTGTATGTAGGCTGTTCCTCTTTCGCTAAGTGCTCCACCTTGCTTAAATTCGCTTCGGAGACGGTTGCGAACTTGCTATCTGGGTTGTGCGGCGATTCGAAGTACACCTTACGGGCCTTCTTGTCGAATGCTTTAATGTGGTTCAAGTTCACCAGGTTCGTGCGATCGAGACGCTCGAATCCCTGTTCCTTCAATATAACGAGAAGCTCTTCAAGCGTGGTGGGGTAGTAGTACAGATTGTCCTTCGTATGAAACTCCGGACCGTCAGCCGTTGGTTTGACCGCGATTAACTCGCCAACTTCCACGAAGCACAAATTACCGTCGCGATCTAACAAGCGGATGTGCTCAACCATCCTGTTCACCCCGTTATTTCCTTTTTAGTTCATTAGGAACCTGAGGACGATAAATATACCAATAGGAAGCAGTGCTAACGAACATTATAGCACATAGAGCCAATGCTTTTGAAAGTAACAATGCAACTTTACTTTTCCTCATTGAAATCACCTCCTCTCCTATTAAGATTAATCAGTGTTATTGATTGAGCTAAAATCGCCATTGTAACTGCAGAGTCGTTAATAAAGTAAGATGCAATAACGATTATCGTTGAGATAAACTTGAACAGAGGAAAATACTTCTCGTCGACTTGAATATGCTCCTTAATATTCGAGGGAGCGAAAATGAGTACCAAGCTTAATGCTAAAACACTCGCAACAAGAATCCCTGTACCACTTAGATGAGCAAAAGGCGTCAGTATGAAGATTAAAGTAGTGAAAATAAAACATGCTCTCGGGGTCTTAAAATGAAATCCGCCTGAAAATAAACGAAGAACCGAAAAGCTAGTTATTACAATAATCGTCTCTTGAACTTGTCCAAACAAGAAACTAAGACTCAACGAAACGATAGTTATAATCAGATTATTTAATAAACCAAATAATGCGAATTTCATTACATCGATACTGGCTGTTTCTTCGGGATTAGCCTCTTTGATTTTCGTTGCTAAGCGATGTGCAACTCCTTCAATCATTGGATTCATCCTTTCTAAGTGTCATATAAGTATGAACAAGAAGAATAATCATCATAATTGAAGCAATCAGCAAGAACGGGGGATTCTCGCTTTCTATTAAAATAATATTAGAAATTATTGTAACGATAAACGAAAGGAAAATTAAAAGAAGAAACCATTTATTTTTTCCCGAGAATATTTTTCTAGAAAATCTACTTCTAGCTTCGATAAAACTAAACCCGCCTTTAAATTTCAATGTTAACAGACTGAACACAGTCATTACGACAAATGATAAAAATTGAATAATATTCGCATATGTCGATGCGGGTTCAAAATTGTTTAAGTCAATAAAATCAAGATGCAAAGCAACTGCAATAATGCATGTCTGAACTAATCCGAATACGATATATCCGGTCAAAACCATAATGATTGTATGAATAATATTTACTTTCATAACCATTTGAATGTACATTAAAAATATTAAGTTTTGAATAAGCGGCGATATACTATTGAGCTCGTTTAATCGTAATGAGTAAGAAACAAAAGATAGTAACAAAGAAATTAATACGATTTTTGAGATATTCTCCTTAACTGAAAATCGAAATTGGACAAGAACGAACATAAACGTTCCGAAATATTCAAGCGAAGAAAAGAAAATGAATTTCAAAAGATTCATTCTAGCTGTCCCCTCAATCAACGTTGGTATTTTTCTCATTTTCTTCTATAACTAAAGTCTTATAAAACAAATCACTTTAATAATTATTTTAACACTTTTTTAAGAAAACGCATCCATATATTTCATTCATCTATATGTTAAATCATAGTATTATTTTCCTAATAGCTCACCAACAAAGGTCTTTGGCTTGCGTTTATAAAAGGACGAGTCGCCCAATATGGCGGGACGCTGGAAGTCAAGTCTGATGCAGAACGACAATCACCGTACAATTACCCTGCCATATCAGCTACTTCGAAGATTACCACGCTTCATAAGGAGACCTAAGAGGTTATGGACACGTTTCTGGATGCTGTGCGGCTGCACGTTTTTCTATCGCTTCCTCAATCTTTTATTCTATGGCTGTTCGTCTTTTCGCTTTTGCGTCCGTTACCGCATAAGCTGATAAGACGAATGCTCTTGTTCATCGTCATTCATTCCGTATATACCGACATATTTGTTCTGCTGATTCCTGTATATCTACAGTTCGCCAATACGTTAATAGCTATATTCGTCCTTATCTTCTTGCTATTCAAAGAACTAGAACTGCGCAAGAAATTGTTCGTGTTCGTCGGAATCGTGCTCATCAGCATTGTAAGCGATATGATTACCGTAACTGTCGCGAGCTATATAGGTGTACCCGATATTGAAACCTCCCGTAGGGAGAACCTGCCCGAAATCGTATCCATTATGTACCCGCAATTATTGATCGCAGCGTTAGCCGGTTGGTTAATACGCAAACGCAAATCTAACGATCCGCTTAAAAACCTATTTGCAAACATCGACGAGAAAAGACCGTTATTACGGTTATTCGCATTGCTTTTCGTACAGTTCGTCATTATCGCATCGATCGTAGGCGTGCAGTACACATTCAACAGCGACAAACGGCTCGTGACTACCGTTTTGATCTACTTCACAATATCTTGTAGTTTGTTTGCGATTTTCTTCATGATTCGATTGCTTACGCGAACCCGCACCGAAGCCATCCGCACAACCCAAGCACTGTACGTCGACGACATCAATAACATGTTCACGTCCGTCCGCGGTCAACGGCATGACTTCCTGAACCACGTCCAAGTTATCCATACGATGGCTCAGATGGGTAAATACGAGCAATTGCGTGCTTATACCTCGAATCTCGTGCAAGAGACGCGCGAGGTCAGCGACATTATCAATCACACTGCACCCGCGCTCGCGGCATTCGCGCAAGCGAAGACGACGGTGGCGCTCGGCTACGGCATCGCATTCACTTGCGAGCTACCCGATCAATGGAACGTCCCGGATTCGGCGATTAATATGCTTGATATTATCAAGATTCTCGGTAATCTTGTCGATAATGCTTTCGACGAGTCCACCTTGTTGCCTGCCGGCGAACGCTCCGTTCACGTGTCGATTCAGACTACCGCAGACGGCATTACGTTGAAGGTGTCCAACCGCGGCCGGCCTATTGACGAAAAAACTCGAGCTCTTATCTTCCAAGCCGGATACTCGACCAAAGGTGAAGGACATTCCGGACTTGGCCTTGCGATTATTCAAGAAAGAGTGCGGCATTATAGCGGAAAATTTGACGTCGAATCTGACTCCACCTCGGGTACGACGATATTCTCTGTCCGATTGCCCTGTGAACTTCGTTCGTTTGTCGAACAGCCTGCATCCTAAGGAGCACCGTAAAGAATGGATACATTTATTGACGCGCTTAGATTGCATTTATTCGTTTCGATGCCGCAAACGTTTTGCTATTTGCTTTTCGCGTTCTCTTTTTTAAATCCCCAACCCGATCGTTTAATCAGACGTTTATTCATTTTTACGATCGCGCACTCTGTCTATACGGATTTGTTGATTTTACTGATACCGACTTACCTTCATTTGCTTAATACTTTATTCGCGTCAATCGTACTGATCGTAATCTTGTTCAGAGATCTTCCGACACGTACGAGAGTGATCGTATTCGCCGGTATGATCATTTTCGGCATCCTCATGGATATGATTCTAGTGAGCATCGCGACGATGATGGGTGTAGAAGATTTAAAATCTTTATTGCGAGATAATCTTAATGTCGCCGCATCTATCGTATATCCGCAACTAACGATCGTATTAATCGTTGCATGGCTTATTCGAAGAAGATTTTCCGTCAAATCATTGAAATTATTGACAATGAACTTCAAAAAGACCATTCTCAATAAAATAATCATGCTTGTTTTCATTCAAACTGTTACGATCGGCGCGATTTTCACGGTAAAGTACTCTTCGGATACAAATGAACAATACATCTTGACTGCTCTCATCTATCTCACGATTATCTTCAGCCTTACTGCGCTGGTGTTCATGCTTCGAATGCTTACGCAAACGCATACGAACGCCATCCGCTCCGCGCAAGACGTATACGTCGGCGACATCAACGACATGTTCGCCACCGTCCGCGGTCAACGGCATGACTTCCTGAATCATGTCCAAGTCATCCATACGATGGCGCAGATGCGCAAATTCGATCAACTGCAAGCCTACACGGAGACGCTCGTCCAAGAGACGCAAGAAGTCAGCGATATCATGAATCATTCGGCGCCCGTCCTCGCCGCGTTCGCCCAAGCGAAGACGACGGTTGCGCTCGGTTACGGCATTGCCTTTACTTGCGAGCTGCCCGAGGAATGGAACGTCCCGGATTCGGCAATCAACATGCTCGACCTGATCAAGATACTGGGCAATCTGGTAGACAACGCCTTCGATGAGACGCGGCTTCTACCAACCGGACAGCGATCCGTCCATGTCTCGATCCGTACAGCCGCCAACGAAGAACTTACGCTGGAGGTCGCGAACCGCGGCCGCCCGATCGACGAAGAGACGAGGGCTCGTATTTTCCAAGCCGGCTATTCGACCAAGGGCGACGGGCACTCCGGACTCGGCCTTGCGATTATTCAAGAGAGAGTGCGTCATTACGGCGGCTCGCTTTCCGTCGAATCCAACTCACCCGCGGGCACGACGACGTTCTCGATCCGGCTTCCCTATAGCGTACGCCTAGCCGTCTAACCTCTATTTCCCTTCGAACCCAATCTTTTAGCATTTACGCCAGCCTCTCTCTCCACGAAACTAAGTAGATAGCGACTTAGTAGAATCGCAGGATCGCTTCGCGCCTCGCAAGCGAAGCGAATCCGCGGTTCCCCGAAGGAGAGATTCCATTGCACACCGCCGCCGCTAGAGCCATCCTCGTCTTATTGTCCGTCATCGTCTCGCTCTGCGCCTTGCCGCTTCCGGCCGGACATGCGGAGAAACCGATTCAGGTCGTCTATCAAGGCCAACCGATCGAATTCGCCGTAAGCCCTTTCAATCGCAATAACGCCGTCTACATACAAGCGCGCCCGTTCGCCGAGACACTCGGCTTCCGTATCGATTGGCTCGACAAGACGCGCCTTAGCCTTACAAAAGCAGACTTGAAGCTCGTGCTCGAGGTCGGTAGCACGAAGGCGATCGCGAACGGTCAACCGACGACGATCTCGCCGGCCCCGACGAAGGTAGGCGCGACTCTATTCTTACCGCTGCGCGCCATCGCCGAGAGCATGCAGCATACCGTCTCGTGGAACGCGGCGACGAACAGCGCCTCGATCGCGGAACGCGGTACTTCGCCGACGACGCCGAGCACGCCATCGACCAGCCCTTACAAGGTCGTCGCCTATTATCCGTTCTGGGGCGCGGCGTTACAGGAACCGATCAGCACGCAACCGTTATCGAAGCTGACCCACTTGAACTACGCCTTCGCGAACATCAGCGGCGGTCAAGTCGTGCTGGGCGATGCCGATACCGACGTCGCGAGCTTCAAGCAACTGAAGCAAGCCAAATCCGCGAATCCGCGGCTGCGCACACTCATCAGCGTCGGCGGTTGGACGTGGTCCGGGCAATTTTCCGATATCGCGTACACGGCCTCCGCCAGGAAGAAGTTCGCGGCCAGCGCGGTCGCGTTCATCCGGCAATACGGCTTCGACGGCGTCGACCTCGATTGGGAATATCCCGTTGCCGGCGGCTTGCCCGAGAACAAGATGCGCAAGGAAGACAAGACGAACTTCACGCTGTTGCTCCAAGAACTCCGCGATCAGCTCGATGCCGCGGAGAAGAGCGACGGACGGGAATATTTGCTTACGATCGCCGCGGGCGCTTTTCCCGCTTACCTCAAGAACGTCGAGATCGCGAAGATCGTCTCCCTCGTCGATTGGATGAATCTCATGACGTACGACTTCCACGGCGACTGGGACGACAAGAGCGGTCACCTGTCCGCCTTGTACGCGGATAGCGCGGGCCCTGGCGGCAAGCTTGCGACGGACAACGACGACGCCATCGTTAACCTCTACCTGAAGGCGGGCGTTCCCGCTTCGAAGCTCGTGCTCGGCGTCCCGTTCTACGGCCGCAGCTGGACGTCCTGCGATGCGACGAACAACGGGCTCTACCAAGCTTGCGACGGACCGACTCGTAAAATGTACAGCTACGAAGATCTGAAGCAGCAAGGATGGATTAACGCTAACGGGTTCGTGCGTTATTGGAACGCCGATGCCAAGGCGCCGTATCTGTACAAAAAAACGACCGGCACCTTCGTCACGTACGAAGATGCCGAGTCGATCGGATACAAAGCCAGCTATGTGAAGTCGAAAAAACTAGGCGGCGCGATGATATGGGAGTTGACGCAGGATGACTCCTCGCGCACGCTGTTGAACGCGCTGACCAACGGATTGAGAGATTATTGAAGAACAGGAAGGAATATGACGATCCGTGTCGAATGGTAATAGGTCCCATAACCTATAACCTTTGAAAGAAGCGTGGTCGCGTAATGAGAAGGGCTTTGCATCTTATCGCTGTTTTCGTACTGGTAATCAGCTTCAGCTTGAACGTGCAATCGAGCGGTAGCGTATTGGCGAAAGCAGATGAATCTCGAATTAAGGACATTATCGGTAAAAACACCATTTTATTGGAAGACGGCTCATTATGGACGTTGGATACGACATGGAGCGGCGCGATGCATACGCCAGGCGATCTCGTGGCAATTACCGGGGGCGAGCTTAGCGGCATAGGTATAACGTCCAGCGGAGAACTCGTTTCATTCGGACCTGGTAAACCGCCGACAAAGGTTGCCGGTCAGACGGGCATAAAGCAAGTAGCTGGGAATCGCTGGTTGAAGTCTGACGGTACCGTGTGGACATGGGACGGCAAACTGAAGAAGCTCGAAGGCGTCCACTTGATTGGGCAGGGATCAGGCTTCGGAGCGTTAACGAAGTCAGGCGATGTGCTATTGGAAAATCGCTATACGGCCGGAATTTTCAGAACATTTAATACGATTCCCGACGCGTCGTCCGTCGTCTCGCTTGCAGTCGACGATAATAGTGTCGCCTTGCTATATGATAGCGGAAAGGTCGTCGTGTTCGAGGAATTCAACTTTGACGATAACCTGCAAGTCATACCCGTTACCGTCGCGGAAGACGCAGTCCATATCGAATACGTCGCCAACAGCCCGACGGATGCGTTGATAGTGACTCGCAAAGACGGTACGGTGTGGCGAACCGGCGACTATCAGGATCGCTGGAAGTTAGTTGCCCAAATCCCGGGACTAAGTCAGATCGTCAAGACGGACAGCCTATCGAGTGTCGAACAATTTTACGCACAGCGCAGCGACGGGAGTTGGTTGCTATATGACGAAGAGAATGTGATCCCCTTCGACGCGCCATCCATCGACAAGGTAGACGCTGCGCTCTCCGATCTGAAACCGTTCGTTAACGGGACGATTAAAATCGATATACAAGAAACCTACACGAACGGTGCCAAGTTTAAAGTACCTGTTTCCGAATCCAACGTTACTGTTCAAAAACCGTACCTGCTGAAGTTTCAATCGAACGGTACGCTCAAAGCGCTCGGCGTAGGACAGTCGCAAGTATCTGTCACAGCAAGCGGAACGACGAAGACATTCACGGTTTCTATTAGCCTTCGGAACAAATTAAAACACGCCAAACTCGTAAACGGCGTTGTCTTCATACCGATTAAACCGGTATTCGAAGCGCTAAGCGGATCGGTCGCAACGAGTGGCGGAGCATTCGACGTACAACTTGGGGATACGACGGTTTCGCTGAGAACGGGCGATAAGAACGTTAAGTTTAACGACAAAACACTTCAACTTAAAGCCGCTCCTATGATAGTCAACGGAGAAACTCTCTTCCCTGCGGCGCTGCTTACCGATGTGCTAGGTGCACGCATTCAATGGGACGCGAAATGGAAGCAAGCTGTGATCACTATTGGAAGCGCCTCGATGACGGTCGTCTCCGACGATACGGCGCTGTTAGTCAAGAGGGCCGCGCAAGGAAGCCTCGCGAAATTCATCGGCAAGTCGTACTGGATCAATCATTTCCAAGGGTGGGAACGATTCTCCAAAGTTACGATAACGGATATCCTGCCGGATGACACGGGATTTTATACGATCGTATTCAAGACTAGCACAGGAAAATCGTTGAAGAGCTACTCAATGGCAGAGAGTAACGTTACGGATCTGTTCTCTAACGAATTTGCTTTCCTTTCCTACGACCCCTATAAGAAATATGCCTGGTCCGCATCCGTATGGAAGCAAGTCAAAGCGGAACAAGTATCGCTCGGCATGACCAAAGATCAGGTTCGCTTCTCCTGGGGTACGCCATCTACGAAGAGCATTTCGTCTTTCGCGGGAAAAACAATCGAAGTGTGGGTGTATGGAAACTTCGATACGGTGTCGTTCGTGAACGGCAAAGTGACGATGGTAATCGACTAAACGAATTCGAACATTAGCGCAACGCCAAGGCCCCCGTCTCATTCCGAGACGGGGGCCTCCTTCATTATGCATAGCCGCATCGCTTACCGATTCAAGAGGCTGCCCACGTACCGCATCAGCTCGTTGGAGCACACCGGGCAATAGCCGTGCTCGTCGATGAGCCGCTTCGTCACTTCGTTGATCCGCTTCAGCTGGCTCTCGTCCGGCGTCTTCGTCGACGTCGTAATCTTGACGATATCCTTCAAGTCGGTGAACAGCTTCTTCTCGATCGCCTCACGCAGCCGGTCGTGCGTGCTGTAATCGAATTTCTTGCCCTTGCGGGAATAAGCGGAGATGCGGATCAGTATCTCTTCGCGGAACGCCTTCTTCGCATTCTCCGAGATGCCGATCTGCTCCTCGATCGAGCGCATGAGCCTCTCGTCGGGATCCATCTCCTCGCCGGTGAGCGGGTCCTTGATCTTCGACCAGTTGCAATAGGATTCGATATTGTCCAGATAGTTCTCGAACAGCGTGCGCGCCGATTCCTCGAACGAGTAGACGAACGCCTTCTGAACTTCCTTCTTGGCGAGCGTATCGTACTCCTTGCGCGCCACCGAGATGAAGTTGAGGTACTTCTCCCGCTCCTCCTTCGAGATCGAAGGATGCTGGTCGAGGCCGTCCTTGAGCGCCCGCAGCACGTCGAGCGCGTTGATGCACGGCATGTCGTGCTTGATGAGCGCGCTCGAGATCCGGTTGATGACGTAACGCGGATCGATGCCGGACATCCCTTCGTCGCTGTACTCGTTCTGCATTTCCTTCAGATCCGCTTCCTTGTAGCCTTCCACTTCTTCGCCGTCGTACATCCGCATTTTCTTCACGAGGTCCATGCCCTGTTTCTTCGATTCCTTCAGTCTCGTGAGTATGGAAAATATGGCTGCGGCCCGGAGGGCGTGAGGAGCGATGTGGATGTGCTTCATATCGGACTGCCCGATTAGCTTGGAGTAAATTTTCTCTTCCGCCGATACCCTAAGATTGTAAGGCACGGGCATGACGATCATCCGCGACTGAAGCGCCTCGTTCTTCTTGTTGGAGATGAACGCCTTGTACTCGGATTCGTTCGTATGCGCGACGATGAGCTCGTCGGCGCTGATGAGCGCGAATCGTCCGGCTTTGAAGTTGCCCTCTTGCGTTAGCGATAACAAGTTCCACAGAAACTTCTCGTCGCACTTGAGCATCTCCTGGAACTCCATGAGCCCGCGGTTCGCCTTGTTCAGCTCCCCGTCGAACCGGTACGCGCGCGGATCGGATTCCGAGCCGTATTCCGTGATCGTCGAGAAGTCGATGCTTCCGGTCAAGTCCGCGATATCCTGCGATTTCGGATCGGATGGGCTGAACGTGCCGATGCCGACGCGGTTCTCCTCCGATATAAGTACGCGCTCGACGGAGACCCGTTCGATGTCTCCGTCGTACTCGGTGCGCAGCCGCATCTGGCATGAAGGGCACAGGTTGCCCTCGATTCGGACGCCGAGCTCCTTCTCGATATCGTCCCGCAGCTCGGACGGTATCAGGTGCAGCGGGTCTTCGTGCATCGGGCAGCCCTTAATGGCGTACACGGCTCCGCGATCGGTGCGGGAATAGCGCTCGAGCCCTTTTTTAAGCAGCGTAACGATCGTCGATTTGCCGCCGCTCACGGGACCCATGAGCAGCAAGATCCGCTTGCGGACATCGAGCCTGCGCGCCGAGGAATGGAAGTATTCCTCCACCAGCTTCTCCATCGTCCGGTCGAGACCGAAAATCTCCGATTCGAAAAACTTATATCTTTTGTTCCCGCCCTTCTCCTCTACCCCTTGGGAGACGATCATGTCGTATACCCTGGCGTGAGCGGTCATCGCGGGCGTGCTGTCGCTCCGCAGCAGCTCGATATAATCCCGGAACGTCCCCGACCAGTTCAGCTTCTCACTCTCGGCCCGATACTCCGCAATGCGCTTGAAGATGTCCATGCCGCTTCCTCCTCGCTCTCTTTCTCTACCTCGTCACCCGAACGTATTACATACCTATGCGGCAATGCGGACGAATTTGACCTAACATTGTTGGGACATGGGGATCAATTCCGAGAGACGGACTTGTCTTTCGCGCGCCCGCCGTATGCTATAATGTCGATAACGTTCCAGCATTCAGCACGCAAGCGCGAGGAGGGATGGCGATGGCCGTCAAGCACGAGACCGAGCTTTACCCGCCGATCAAAGCCTTCTTCACCGAACGGGGCTTCGAGGTGAAGGCCGAAATCCGGGGCTGCGACCTCGTCGCTTACCATCCCGGACAGGACATTCCCACGATCGTAGAGATGAAGCGAATATTCACGTTGCCTTTGCTGCTGCAAGGCATCGATAGACAGAAGACCGGCGCGGCCGTATGGCTCGCCGTCGAACGGAATCGGACGAAGAAAGGCGCGCACAACCAGCGGTTCGGCGACATTACGACGCTGTGCCGCAGATTGCAGCTCGGCTTCCTCACCGTCACGTTCTACAAGACCAAGGCGCCCGTGCTCGAAGTTTGGTGCGAGCCGGGAGCGCCGTACGCGTCGGAGCGCGTCCGTATATCCAACCCGGCAGACGCCGTCGTAGCCGCGGAAGCGCAGCAAGCCTACGCGCTGGCCGCGGCTGCCGGCGGCCGCAAGAAAGGCGCCGCGCGGCTGCTCAAGGAGTTCTCGGCGCGCAGCGGCGATTACAACGTCGGAGGCAGCACGAAACGCAAGCTCGTGACCGCCTATCGCGAGCGGGCGCTGCAATGCGCGCTGGCGTTAGCCGCCCACGGGGCGTCCGCGCCCCGCCAAGTGCGGGACTGGACCGGATGTCCCGACGCCGGCTCGTTGCTGCGCACGAACTATTACGGCTGGTTCCGGCGGCTCGGCGTCGGAAGATACGAACTATCGCCGTCCGGCCGCGCGGCGCTCAAGGAATATTCCGAAGTCGTCGCGGCATGGACGGCCAAATACGCTTGGGCCACCGCGGCCGAGTTCGCCGCGGCGAAGGCGGAAGGAGGAACGGACGATGAACGAGCACGAGAATGAGATCGATCTAGGACCGCTCGAACGGTTCGGGACGTTGCCCGCGGAAGTGTTGCTGGACATGACGCCCTACTGGCTCGTGCGCTGCGGCGACGGGGAATATCGGCTGCTCAGCGGATTATGCCCTCATGCGGGCGGCGAAGTTCGTCCGATGAACGACGTGCTGTTCTGCCCGCTTCACTTCTGGACGTTCGACGCCGCGTCCGGCGAATGTCTGAATCAACCGGACGAGCGACTCCTGAGCCGTCGGGTCGAAGCGAGAGGCGACAGGCTTATCGCCGTCGGCGAAGACCGATAATCAGCCGATCGACCACCTTCCCGTGAATTCCTCGATGCTCTCCGCCAGCCGCGACACGCCGAGCTTCAGCTGCCTCTCGTCCGCGAACGCGAAGGTGAGCCGTACGGCGTTGTTCTGCGGATCTTTCGCGTAGAAAGGTCCGCCCGGCTGGAAAATAAGTCCCTTCAGCCATGCGCCTTTCAGCAGCGTCTCCCCGTCCAACCCTTGCGGCAACGCGACCCACAGATGAATGCCGCCCTTCGGCGTCGCCCATGTTACGTCCGGCAGCCGTTTGTGCGAGAGCAAATCGGTCAGCTTCCGCATTCTGACGTCGCACTGCACCTTGAACATCTCGATAAGCGGCGCCAGCGGCTGCTCCTCGATCAGATCCGAGAGCGCCCGTTGCTCGATCGCGCTGACGAGCGGCTCTTTGATCGCCGGAACTTCGGCGTTCGGGTCTTGCCTTAGCGATTCAATATGGCCGGCGATCCATCCGATGCGCAATCCGGAGATCAACCCGGGCGGAAGCTGCCCGATCGACAATACTCCGGGGTCTAGGCGACGGTGCGACTCGGGGTCGTCGCCGTCGTACAGCAACATCTCCTGCCGATCGTCCGTGACAAGCAGCACGCCCGCTTCCAAGCATCTGGCGCGCACCGCCTGTTTACGATCGGCGCTCCAGCTTGCGCCTTCCGGATCGGTGCACGTCCATCCGACGTACACCAGCTTCGGCCGATATCGGTATAGAGCCGTCGTGAGCGCTTCCGGATCCATGCCGCCGCGGTCGCCCGCGATCGCCATCGGCTGTAGCCCCGCCCGGCGGAACGACTGCAGCGCCGATCTTGACGTCAGCCGCTCCACGAGCACGACGTCGCCGGGCTTCGCCGTCCTGTCCAAGATCCAAGAGAGCGCTCCGTCCGCGCCGTTAGTCACCGTTAGCAGCCTGGCGTTGCCGCCGGTTTTGCCCCTCAGCAGCCCCTGCGCGAGCTGTTCGCGAAGCTTGGGCGTTCCTTGCGCTTCGAAACGATGCGAGATGCCGCTGATCGCGGCGATCTCCGCCGCCTTGGCGGCCGCTCTCGCCAATCTCTCGTCCCAATCCGCGCCGGCCACCAAGCCTTCCTTGGGCCATCCACCCATCCAGTTAATGACCTGGTTCAAGGCGTATCCCTCCCCCAGACGTTTGCGCCGTCTTGGTACATCTATATGCGATGCGTCGCGGTTCCATAGCCCTATGACGGTTGCAAATTGTTCACACATTTTAGCGTTTTCTTTTTGGAGGACGTTGGGTATAATAAAAGAAGTTAATCGGAGGTGTAGGACATGTTTCTTGCGGAGACGGCTGCCAAAGCGGCTGAAGGTGCTTACAAGCTATTCGGAATGTCCAATCAATTCTGGATCGTCATTCTCGTGTTGGCGTTGTTCCTCGGCGCGATATTGACATCGTCTTATAACGACGACAAAACGAGCGGACTCTAATCGATCGGCCCCGAAGCCGGATATCTTCCCGAACGGGGAAGATTCCGGCTTTTTGCGTTGTATGGGCATTCGTTGCGCATACGAACAAAAAAACCGCCCCGGCGGGCGGCTACTTCTTGCGGCTATGTTTACAGCCCGGACATGTCCTTCAAGCAGGAAGCGCACACGTAACGCTCCTTGAATTCTCCGACGCCTTCCATCGAAGAACAGAACACGCAGCGAGGCCGATAACGTTCGAGAATGATATGATCGCCTTGGACCAGTATCTCTACCGGATCCCCTTCGTTCATTTGATATCTTTTGCGCAACGACTTGGGCAATACGATCCGCCCCAATTGATCCACCTTACGAACTACGCCAGCCGGTTTCAAAGCATTTCCTCCAATCGAGTAGTCAAATCTAGTTAGTCTCCTGAAACACTTTTGCCATCCTATACCGTTCGCTATCGACAGATAATCTCCTGCATCGACAACATTTTTACTTAAAATAATATAAATTTGGCTAAAGTTATCGAAATTAACTGTTAATTGTCGAATTCATCAATGGCCGTATGATCGCTCAATAATTGTACTTCCCGCTAATATCACACAGGAAAATCGTTCTGCCGAAGCGCTTCGAACACGACGATCGCCGCGGAATTCGCCAAGTTAAGCGAGCGGACCTTGTCCGTCATCGGAATCCGCATGCCCGTATCGGGGTGGGCGTCCAGGATGTCCTGCGGCAGCCCCTTCGTCTCCCGGCCGAACACGAACAGATCCCCGTCCTTGAAGTCGAAGTCGCTGTAACGCTTCGTCACGCGCGTGCTCGCGAAGAAGAACCGGCCTTCCGGGAAGGCGGCTTTCACCTCTTCGAACGAGTCGTAATAAGTAATGTTGACCGCGTACCAATAATCGAGACCGGCGCGCTTCAACGTCTTGTCGTCGGTATCGAAGCCGAGCGGACGCACGAGATGCAGATGAGTGCCGGTCGCCGCGCAGGTACGCGCGATGTTACCCGTATTCGCCGGAATTTCCGGATTGACGAGCACGATGTGGAATGCCACGGGGTTGTCCTCCTTGCTGCTTGCCGCGCACTAAAAGGCGTACAACGCAAAACAGCGGTACAATGTACCGCTATTATGCGTCATCGCCTGGGCGTTCCATTAACCATTGCGCTTCTGGAAGTCTTGCATGAACTCGGCAAGGGCGCGAACGCTCTCGAGCGGCACCGCGTTATAGATCGACGCGCGCAAGCCGCCGACGCTGCGATGGCCTTTCAGCCCGACGAAGCCTTGCTGCTCCGATTCCTTGGCGAATTGCTTCTCCAGCTCTTCCGAGCCGAGGCGGAACGTGACGTTCATGATCGAACGGCTGCCAGGCATCGCGCATCCACGGTAGAACCCGCCGGATCCGTCGATCAGGTTGTACAGCGTTCCTGCTTTGTCGGCGTTCAGGGCTGCCATCGCTTCGGCGCCGCCTTGCGACTTGACCCACTTCAGCACTTCGTTCACCATGTAGATCGCGAACGTAGGCGGCGTGTTGTACAGCGAGTCGGCTTTGGCATGCGTATCGTAGCGAAGCATCGTCGGCACGCCGGCGATTTCGGGTTTGCGAATAAGATCTTCGCGAATAATAACGATCGTGACGCCCGACGGGCCGAGGTTCTTCTGCGCGCCTGCGTAGATGAGGCCGAACTTCGAGACGTCGATCGGACGGCACAGAATATCGCTGGACATGTCGCCGACGAGCGGCACGGAGCCCGTATCCGGATATTCCGCCCATTGCGTGCCTTCGATCGTTTCATTGGAAGTCAGGTGCAAGTATGCCGCGTCGGAAGCGTAGTTCAGCTCGCCGATCGAGGGAATGCGCATGAACTTGTCCGCTTCGGAGGATGCCGCGATGGACGTCTGGCCGAACATTTGCGCTTCTTGGATCGCCTTCGTCGCCCAGCTTCCCGTCGACACGTAAGCGGCCGTCTGGCCCGGACGAAGCAGATTCATGGGAACCATGGCGAATTGCGTGCTTGCTCCGCCTTGGATGAAGAGCACTTTATAGCCGCTTGGAATGCCGAGAAGCTCGCGAAGAAGCGAATCCGCTTCGTAATGGACTTTCTCGTAGATCGGCCCGCGATGCGACATTTCCATAAGCGACATGCCGCTGTCGCCGTATTCCACGAACTGCTCTTGTGCTTGCTTCAATACGTCTAACGGCAACGCCGCCGGACCGGCATTGAAGTTATAGGCACGATTAGCCATCTTTCCTGTTCCCACCTTGTTTAGAATTAAGATAGGCTTATCATATCAAGCCGTTGCCGACAGAGCAACCATAAACTGCTCGCGAAGTACGTCATATTCGTGAAAATTCCGAACGAAAGTTGTGGGTTCAGTGGATAATTTTCGCCTTTTTCTCGGTTTACGGCTGTCTGAATCCGCACAAGCGTATTTAAGCGGTAAAATGGCGTCGATGGCGCAATCGTTAAGTTTCCGCGGCTGGACGCACCCGGCGGACTTGCACGTGACGCTGCACTTCATCGGCGACACGCCCGCCTCGCGCGTGGAGGCGCTTAGCGCCGCGGCGGCGGCAGCCGCGTCGCTGGCTGCGCCGTTCGCGCTCGCGCTGACGGAGCCTGGCGCCTTCGGCGCGCCGTCAGCTCCGCGCGTGCTATGGTGCGGCCTGGCGGAGCCCGCCGCACCCGGGGGCGCGCTAACCGCGCTGCACGCGGCGCTGGGAGCGCGCCTGAACGCCTCCGGCTTCGCGACGGAGGCGAGGCCCTTCCGCGCGCACGCGACGCTCGCGCGCGGATGGACCGGCGCCGCCGCGGACGACGGCGGCGCGGCGGAGCTGATCGCGGCGGCATGGCGCGCCGCGCCGGGCGGGCCGCCGTCGGAAGCCTCGGCGGCGTGGATCGCGGATCGCGTCACGCTGTTCCGCACGTATCTCGGCAAGCGGCCGAGCTACGAGCCGATGGGCGTCTTCCCGCTCGGCCGCAAGGCATGAAAAAAGCTCCCCTCGAAGGGGAGCTTTACGAACGCATAACCGCGAATTAGCAGTCGAAGTAGAGGCCGTACTCGTAAGGGTGGATGCGGATCGCGACAGCTTTCGCTTCTGCGCGCTTAACCGTTACGTAGTTGTCGATGAATTCTTTCGTGAAGACGCCGCCTTCGGTCAAGAACTCGAAGTCCGCTTCCAGAGCGTCAAGAGCTTCGTCGAGCGTGCCCGGTACGCTGCGGATTTCTTTCTTCTGATCGTCGGACAGCTCGTAGATGTTCGTGTCGAACGGACCGTAGCCGAGTGCCGAGGGATCGATCTTGCGTTTGATGCCGTCCAGACCTGCCATCAGCATCGCCGCGAAAGCAAGGTACGGGTTCGCCGTGGAGTCCGGCGTACGGAACTCGATGCGGCAGCCTTTCGGCGTAACCGCTGCAACCGGGATACGAACGGCAGCGGAACGGTTGCCTTTGGAGTATACGAGGTTAACCGGCGCTTCGTAACCAGGCACGAGACGTTTGAACGAGTTCGTGGACGGGTTCGTGATCGCGATCAACGCAGGCGCATGGTGAAGGATACCGCCGATGTAGTGCAGAGCCATTTGGCTCAGGTTCGCGTAGCCGCCTTTTTCGTAGAACAGCGGGTTGCCTTCGTTGAAGATCGATTGGTGAACGTGCATGCCGGAACCGTTGTCTCCGAAGAGCGGCTTAGGCATGAACGTTGCGACTTTGCCGTATTGGCGAGCCACGTTGTGAATGATGTATTTATATTTCATAAGGTTGTCGGCTGTTTTCGTCAGCGTGTCGAAACGGAAGTTGATTTCCGCTTGGCCGGCCGTCGCCACTTCGTGGTGGTGACGCTCGATACGGAGGCCGGATTCTTGCATCAGGCGAACCATTTCGCTGCGGATGTCTTGTTGGGAGTCGACCGGTGCTACAGGAACGTAACCGCCTTTAACGCCGACTTTGAAGCCCAGGTTGCCGCCTTCTTCTTTGCGGTTCGTGTTCCAAGCCGCTTCTTCGGAGTCTACGAAGAACGAAGAGGAATTCATCGTGCTTTCGTAACGAACGTCGTCGAAGATGAAGAACTCGGATTCCGGAGCGAAGTAAGCAGCCGTGCCTACGCCAGCGTTTTGCAGGTACTCTTCCGCTTTGTGGGCGATCGAACGCGGGTCGCGCTCGTAGCGTTGGCCGTCAGGCGTGTGGATGTTACAAATAACGATCAAAGTCGCATGAGCGGTGAATGGATCAACGTATACGGAATCTGTGTCAGGCATCATGACCATGTCGGATTCTTCGATACCGCGGAAGCCCGTGATCGAGGAACCGTCGAACGCTACGCCGTTTTCGAACGTTTCAGCTTCTACTTCCGTCGATGGAAGCGTGATGTGGTGAGCGCGGCCGCCGAGGTCGATGAAGCGGAAGTCTACGAATTCGATGTTCTTTTCCTTGATCAGATCCAATACTTGTTGTACAGACATTTACATTTCCTCCCCATTTCCGAACATTAAGAGTATGATTTCGTTCTATTGTTCAAGTTTTCCCCGAACTTATGACGTTATTATAAAACTCGGTCTTGTGGAGCGTCAATACTTATGTAAGGTATTTTTTGTGGTTATGTTAGCATTGCTTACACTTTGGGCGGTTTGTTCATAAAACGTTCAAATTCGCGTATTTACATCGGAATTCGACTTCCGAACGATGCAAAAAAACGGCCCGCGTATCGCGGGCCGTCCGTTGTTGCGGCTATCGTTACTTCACCCAAGTCTCGAACGCGGACGCGGGCTCCTTCGCCGTGTCAAATTTCTTGCCGAGCAGCGGCGCAAGCTGCTCCAGCTCCTTCAGCAGGTTGGCGAATTGATCCGGGAACAGCGATTGGACGCCGTCTCCCGTCGCCGAGTTGTCGGGATCCGTATGCATCTCGATGATCAAGCCGTTCGCGCCTGCGGCGACGGATGCCTTCGTCATCGTCTCCACGAGCTCGCGGCGACCGGTCGCATGGCTCGGATCGGCGACAACCGGCAAGTGGGACAGCTGTTGGATGACCGGAATCGCGGTCAGGTCGAACGTATTGCGGGTGTACGTCTCGAACGTGCGGATGCCGCGTTCGCATAACATGACGTTAGGATTGCCGCCGGCGAGAATGTACTCCGCCGCGTTCAGCCATTCGTCGTACGTCGCGCTGAACCCGCGCTTGAGCAGCACCGGATTCTTGATCGTGCCGAGCTTGCGCAGCAAGTCGAAGTTCTGCATGTTGCGCGTGCCGACTTGCATGATGTCGGCGTACTCCGCGCACACGTCCACGAACTCGGGCGCCATGACTTCCGTAATCGTGAGCAGACCGTATTTGTCCCCCGCGTCCTTCATCCACTTCAAGCCCTCGATGCCGATGCCTTGGAAGCTGTAAGGACCGGTGCGCGGCTTGAACGCGCCTCCGCGCAGCACTTGGCCGCCCGCCGCCTTGACCAGGCGCGCGATCTCGTCGATCTGCTCCGGCGTCTCGACGGCGCACGGGCCGCCCATGACGACGAGATTGTCTCCGCCGATCTTGACGCCTTTCACTTCGATGATCGTGTCGTCCGGATGGAAGTCGCGGCTGGCGAGCTTATAAGACTTCGAAATTTTTATGACGTTCTCAACTCCCTGCATGGAGCGAATGTGCTCCGACAAGGAAGGGGATGCTTTGCCGATGATGCCGATGACGGTGCGGTCGGTGCCGCGCGATACGTGCGCTTGCACGCCGCTTTGTTCGATGACGCGGACGATTTCCGCGATCCGTCCGTCGGTTATATGCGGGGATGTGATAACGATCATGAGGGATTCACGCTCCTGGAATAGTTTAACGCTTATACGCTTTGACGCTTATACGCTTCGACGCTTATACGCTTTTAAGCACTAAAGTAATAATAGCGAAAAATAGATTTCTTGTCAACGGTCATTCCCCTCGCCAACTTGTCCGTAAGCGCTTGAAAATACCGTACAGAAATCTATTTTTGGAACGATGCGATTCATGAGTCCGTCGATCCCGCGTCCGTCTGCGCCCGGGTCAGCTTCCGCTTCTCCTTGCGTCTCGCCTTGAACGCGTTGATGCTCATCTTGATCGGGAAGTAGCAGATGATTCCAAGAATGATGCCGTCGATCATGCCGCCGACGATAAGCTTCAGGTTCGTCAGCAGCAACCGGTTCATCCATTCGGGCAAGAACGAGATATCGAAGACGAGATGCTTCGGCAACACGAGCGCGCCGACCTTCGAGTTCGGATACATCATCGGGATGTAGATGAGCTTGCCGATGACGAATCCGATTAATGCCGCGGGGAGATTCCCCTTAAGAACGTACACGAGCGGGAAAATAAGAATGAAAGCGACGCCGAGCGTGGGCAGCGTGAACATCTCGATCGCGATGCCGATCGCGAAGCCCATCGCGACCATGGAGGCTCCGCCTTCGGCGCGCATCAGGAGCAAGTATTTGTATTTCAGCCATCGCCAAGTCGTCTGTAATCGTTGCTGCATTCGGATCTCCTTCTTCGAGGCCGACCGTTACTTGGGCGCCTCGGTTGCGCGTTCCTTGACGTTGGGCAGCAGCTTGTTCGTGTTTACGGTTCTTACCAGCGGCCAGGTGGCCGGGTCGCCGTGCTCGTATTGCTCCAAGTACGCGATGACTTCCTTCGTCAGCGCGGTCGGCGTCGAAGCGCCGGAAGTAACGGACACCCGGTTAACGCCCTCGAGCCACTCTTGCTTCAGCTCGCCGAGATCGGCGATCCGATAGGCGGGCACGCCCGCGATCTCCTCGGACACTTGCGCGAGACGGTTCGAGTTGTTGCTTCTCGGATCGCCGACGACGATGCACAGGTCGGCTTCCTTCGCCTGTCCGGCTACCGCTTCCTGACGCACCTGCGTCGCCAGGCAAATCTCGTTATGGATTTCGGCGGACGGGAACGCGCTTAACAGCAGCGCCATCAGATGCTTGATATCCCATTGGGACATCGTCGTCTGGTTCGTGATAATGATGCGATCCGTATCCAGCTTCAGCTTCTCGATATCTTCTTCGCGCTCGATCAGATGCACGTGGCCCGGGGCGATTCCGATGGCGCCTTCCGGCTCGGGGTGGCCTTTCTTGCCGATATAGATAACCTCGTAATTGTCCCCGACCTTCTCCCGGATCAGATCGTGCGTCTTCGTGACGTCCGGACAAGTCGCGTCGACGATCGTCAGCCCTTTCTCCTTCGCCCTGCGGCGAACTTCCGGGGAGACGCCGTGCGCGGTGAAGATAACGGTGCCCTGCTCGACTTGCTCCAGAATTTCGAGACGGTCGTTGCCGTCCAGCGTGATGATGCCTTCTTCCTTGAACGCATCGGTGACGTGACTATTATGAACGATCATGCCTAATATATAGATCGGACGCGGCAGCGACAGATTGCGCGCCGTCTGGAGCGCCAGCACCATGGCGTCGACGACGCCGTAGCAGTAACCTCTCGGGGATATTTTCACGACTTCCATGAATGAACGCCTGCTTTCTATGCCGTATACGGGACGGGAACGGAAGGAACCCGGACCCCGGACGCAGCGAATGGATACTCTCTATTATACCTTAATGACTATAGCGGATAAAGTCGACCCCCGCGGGGCGCGTCTTCCGGAGATGTATACGATATTTATTACATATTCAGCGCGGAAACCGCAAAATAAGGAAGTGTATTCGATTAATCATATACATTTGACACTGTTTCCTGTAGTTTGCAAATTGTATTAGATAAATCGACTTTATCGAGCATTCAACGATTGTAACGCGAGATTAAGATTGATTATTCAACCCTATTCCCAGCACCACTCGTCGGCACAATAGGTTGGACAAAAGGCGACCCCTAATCGGGTAGGAGGCTACCCATTATTTGAGTAGCCGACCTCCCACACCACCGTACGTACCGTTCGGTATACGGCGGTTCCTAAGTTTACGTTGTAACTTGCCGGTAATAATCTGAAAAGAATACGAA